>NZ_JAOQBX010000001.1:142971-219546 GCF_044902225.1 Lactobacillus sp. 23-2
GGGCGAAAAATATCAAAAAACAGCCCAGTTGAGTCAACTTGGGGGCGAAAAACGGCAAAAACCAGCCCGGTTGAGTCAACTTGGGGGCAAAAAATGGAAAATCCCACACCGGTTGAGTCAACTTGGGGGCGAAAAAACGCCAAATTGCAATCGGTTGACATACTTTGGGGGCTGCATCGGCCACCCCAGCCGCACCAACCACCTACCTTCATACTTTACAAAAACGAAAACTGTCAAATATCACCTACTTTTTAGCCACTAATTTCGGTAATTTTGGCTTTTTTTGTTGTAATAATAAGTGAAGGGGGATTACCATGAACAGAATTTTTGACCATTGGTTTACCACAACCAATGAAGAACAAATCGATAATAACACCGTTATTGAATCAGCCCGCAAAAGTGAGCTGATTTACAATCCTAGTTATACCTATCCGGTTCAGCTGTCCACGACTAACATGCCCGGAATCAATTGGATAAACAACATTTTAAATAGTTACAACCAGCTTGAACTTAGCGATCCGTACCCGATTTTGTCCCAGGATCAGTTGAACAATGCCAACTATCTGCTCACTGGGGATGCTGGCGAGCAACTAGTTGATCAAGCACTAAAGAAGCTAGTTAACCAGACTACCATCGTTTTTCATGATGTTCTTCTGCCTTATCAATACGGGCAAAGAAATGGGGACTTTGATAATCAAATTGATAATTTGGTCGTTACCAGTACTGGCATTTACTGCATTGAAGTTAAGGTGCGCAATTTTACCGGCAATTACTTTAATGTAAAAAAACTTTCGCCAGCCATCTACCAACAAATTACCTTCCATAAAGAAGCTGTCAAACAAGCTTTGCAAAGTGCAGGATATTCTGTTCCTAATACCCTTGTCAAAAATATTGTTGTCGTCATTGCTCGAGATAATCATGAAAACTTTGATTTTAACGGCCAAACTAGCCTAGAGCATAAAGGGGCTAGGGTTAGCACCTTAGGTGAGCTCACAATAACCGTGAGCGAGGGCTTTAACCAGTGCTATTTAAGGGCAGAGCAAATTCAGGATATTACGCGGATTATTCAGAAAAGTCGACTTCCAAATAAGCGAGTGTATCTGGATAATGTTCGCTTTAAGCTAACTCAGCAGCATTTTGACAAACTGGTACAAATGGAACAAACAGTTAACTGGCATCTGCCAGTTGAACAGAATATTTGCTATGCCAAAGAGCTTAACGATTTGCCGATGACTGGCCTAAATGCTACGCAGCAGAATCTTTTTTGGATTATTGTTGGGCGGCTCTATGGTCAAGGCCGGCAAAGGATCAGTTTAACCGCTAATGAGCTGAAAGAGTCAGCGGGTTATCGCGGCAAAGACCATAAAAAGTTTGATGTGCTGATCGGCAACCTTGCTGCCGTAATGCAGGAAATGCCAGTTTTCCGGCAGGCAAAGTTTGAGTCTGGTAATTTAAGCGTGACGCTGAATAACCGGGACTTGCCGCTGTTTAACCAGTACACGCCAGACTTTATTTCTTGGAATAATTGGCTTTTTAGCAAGATTAAATCAAATAATGCTAAAACCTTGTTTCGCAAGTTTGTTCAATTGGCCAACCAAGGGGCTTACCAAGCGTCGTTCCCGGACTTGCGCAGCCTGCTTGGCATTCAGCCATGTTACCGAAATACTTATGTTGTAAGAAAGCTAGACGAGGCTGTTTTGCAGTTGGCACCGTTTTTCCGAGATCTTAAATATGAGCTCAAACGGGGACGGAATAACGAAATTGTCGCGATCACTTTTTCCTTTGACAAGATTAACCCCCAGGAACTGCTAGCCGTGTATAGCGCCGATAAATATTTGGACAACATCTCGGCAAACTTGGCTTTGTCTGAGCCTGACAAACAGCGAGCTCGGGCGCTTTTTGAGAAAAAATTCCTGAGTTAGCCGGCTCCATCGGTATCATATTGTTGTGGATGCTAACTCTGAGGAAGTTGATGCAAGCGTAGGCAGTACAATTGGCAAGAAATTTGTCAAAAAATTTGTAACCAAGAAATTGCCACGAATAATCTATGGCAAATTGCCAAAAGCTGTCATCCAAAAATCACATTAAAGAAGTTCGAAAAAGCTTGGAATGATCTTTTCTTAGGTAGTGTAGCAGGAAAAGTCAGCGAACAGGCATATAATTATATAGTGAAGGATTATGTGCCGAAGTGGGCAGCAAAATCAGCAGCCGCTGTGTTATATGGTGTAATTTGATATTATCTAAATTAAGATGGGAGAAAATATGGATCAGCTAAAAAAGAAAATGCCGAAAAATAAGTATGCAAGAGCTGCAATCTCATTGACAATCTTTTTTGCCTGCATTCTGCCAATCCAATACTTATTTGAGAAATTGTCATTTAGTACATTTTGGTCAAACTTTCTTGGCTTAACTATTGGTGTGTACCTCTTTCGGAAAATCATCGTTGCTTTGGAAATTCAACGACACAATTTTTAAAATGTCACTTTATCTAGTGGCATTTTTGCTTTTTTAGCCCTATCCTGTGCTGCTTGGCGCAGGATTTTTTGTGCAAAAAAAGACGGAAGCCATGCTTCCGTCTTTCTTGCTTTAACCCTAAAAGCAAATGTACTGTTGATTTTATCGTGTGTATAAGGAGTTGCTTGTGCTTGTTTTTGGGATCTGATTACTTCTTGAAGCCAGTCTTGTACCATACTAAGCCAGATTGTGAAGGCTTAAGTGAGTAGTTGACCAGCTTGCTGTTGACAGCAGTAATGCCGTAACTGTTGTACATAGGTACAACATAGGCTTCCTTTTGCATGTATGCTTGCCATTCGTGGAACTTCTTTACGCGGTATGCGTGGTTGAAGGACTTTTCGCTGTTCATTTCCTTCAGCAGCTTGGTGTTTTCAGCCGTTGCAAACCGTGAGAAGTTGAATGGAGCCTTAGCGCCGTACAGGTCGTCTTGTGAAGGCTCGCTTGACAGTGACCAGGCGCCCATGAAGACGTCAACTGATGGGTCATCGTTTTCAACCTTGTCGTAGAATGAGTTGAATTCAATCAGACGGCCAGTGGTCAGAGTGACGTGCAGGCCGACCTTCTTCCATTGCTGGATGTAGTTTTGGATGATAGCTTCTTGGTTTGGTGCACCACTCATGGCAGCCAGGTGAATGGTCAGCTTCTTGCCATTTGGATCCCGGCGGTAGGTTTCACCCTTCTTCTTCTTGTAGCCAGCCTTGTCAAGCAGGGCGTTAGCCTTCTTGAGGTTTTCTGGGAAGCCGGCCAGCTTGCTGTTGTAAAAGTCGCCAAATTGTTCTGGAATCAAAGTCTTAACTCTGAAAGACAGGCCTTGAGTGTAGTGCTTTTCGACTTCATCAATGTTCATTGCATATGCCATGGCTTGACGGAGGTAGCGGTTGCCCATCTTGCTGTTCTTGTTCATCTTGACTGAGCCGGACTTCTTGTCCCACTTGCCGACCTTGTAAGCCATGTAGTCGTAACTAAGCGGAACCTTGGCAACGAAGTTGTAGCCCTTAGTGCCCTTAACTTCCTTCCATTGGGAGTTGACAACATCGATGACGTCAAACTTCTTAGACTTGATAGATTGTGAGGCAGTGTTTGGTGATACGACTGAGATAGTGATCTTCTTCAGCTTTGGAGTGCCACGCCAGTAGTATGGGTTTCTTACCCAGGTTACTGATTGGCCACGAACCACCTTAGATACCTTGAATGGACCGTAGTACAAAGGATTCTTGCGGATCTTGTCGCTTGACTTCAGCTTGGAGAAAGGCACGTCCTTTAAGTAGTGGTAAGGAGCGGCGTATTCCCAGAAGAAGCCGTTGCCTGATTGGGTCATCCCTGGCTTCATCGTGTTGAAGTGGATGACAACCTTGCGGCCATTTGCCCCATCTGGCATGTCAATCCCGGAAATAGTCTTGGCCTTGCCTGAGTGGTAAGCAGCCAGGCCAACGATGTCCGCCAATGAACTGGTGTAGCGGGTTGATTGGCTGTCCTTGTTGGCGATGATTTCATAGGCATATTCAACGTCCTTGGCAGTAACTTGCTTGCCGTCAGACCACTTGACGCCCTTCTTCACTTCGATCGTCACCGTCTTGGCCTTGCGGTTGAGCTTGAAGGTGGCTGAGCCGGAGTTGTTGATCTTGTATTGGTCGTCAGTCCCAAACAGGGCTTCATCACCAAATTGGGCTACATCACTGTCAGGCTGTGAATCAGAAAGTTCATCGTTGAAAATCCCGGTAAATGGGGTATCAGTTTCTTCAGCAACGGTAATGCTGCCACCGTTCTTGGCCGTGGTCATTGCCGTTTGTTCTGGGAATTTCTTAGCGTCTTTAGCGCCGCTGTTGCTGCTCGTCGAGCTGCTCTTGCCACATCCGGCTAAGAGCATCGCGCCGGCCATAAATACGCCGAACGCACCAAGTGCTCTTCTCTTCATAATTTTTCTACCTCCAGATATATATTAAACTCAACTATCTTTTCCCCAAGTCTCATAGGAAAAGATAAATTGATCTTCATTTGCTTATTCTAGTCTTTTGCAATTAAAAGTCAATGATAATTCTAATTTTATTTTTATCTTGTTAAAAAGCAGGCTAGTTCTCTCTTTGACGGGCATCCCCGGCCTTCTGCAGGGCTTGGCCAACGTAGTTGATGCTCAAGCAGATGATCAGCAGCATGATTGTTGCTGGCAGCCAAAGCCATGGACGGTCGATGATGTTGACTGGGTCGTTGGCATAGCCGATCAGCGTCCCCAATGATGGCGTCTTTGGCGGCAAGCCGTAGCCGATGAAGGACAGACCGGTTTCAATCCCAATGTTGCCTGAAACGCTCAATACGACGTCAATGATGATCATTGAGGCAATGTTTGGCAGCACTTCTCTAAACATGATCTTGACATTGGATGAGCCAGAAGTCTTTGAAGCCAGGACGTAGTCGCGCTCACGCTGCGACAGGACGAATGACCGGTAGTATCTGGCTTCAGTGGTCCAACCAAACATGGAGATCAGCAAGACCAAAGTCATCGCGTTGTAATTTGGCACGACGGTAACCAAGACGATCAAAATTGGCATTTGCGGCAAAATCTGGATAAAGTCCACGATCCGCATGATGATGTTGTCAATGGCGCCGCCAAAGTAGCCGGAGACCAGACCAACGACCAAGCCGACGACTTCACAAAGAAGCGTGACCATCAGCCCGATCATGATCGAGTTTCTCCCGCCCATGATCAACAGCTTGAAGATGTCGCGGCCCCCGTTGTCAGTCCCGAAGATGTGGCCATTCTCCCCCCATCCGGCATAGGATTCCAGAATGTGCATCTCAGTTACCTGACTGCTCTTCAAGAACAAAGAGCCAACAAAGGTAAAGAGGAGAATAACGACAATCGTGCAGAAGGCAACCGTAGCGGTCTTGCTGCGGAAGATTTCCTGAAAGGCCACTTTCAGGGCTGATGGTGGAATAACTCGCTCTTCGTCTTGCTTTTTCTTTTTGCCAATAGTAAATAAAGCCATTTATTCCACCTCTACTTCACGCGAATTCTCGGGTCGACCAAACTCATGATAATGTCGGACAATAAGTTGCCCAGCAGGGTCAAGGTCCCATAAATCATGATCAAGGCCGTCAGGGTCGTATAGTCTCTTTGGCCAATTGAGTCAAGGAACAGCTTCCCCATCCCTGGGAAGGAGAAGACCGTTTCAATGATCATTGAACCGCCAAGCAGGCCGGTAATGGTGTTGCCCAAGAAGGCCGCAATTGGCAGGAAGGAGTTGCGGAGAATGTGCTTGTCAAAGACCACTTTTTCCGGAACGCCCTTTGACCGGGCCGTCTTGACGTAGTCTTCAACCTTGTTGTCGATGATCCCGGTCCGCAGATATTGGACGGTCCCAGTCGTCGCGATGATCGCGTACAAGATGGCTGGCAGGATCATGTGGTCCAGCCGGCTCCAGAAGACGCCCCAGAAGCCTGAAGCGTTGGCGGACACGGTCCCGCTGATTGGGAACCAGCCAAGAGTGAAGCCAAAGAGCCACAAGCCAAGCAGGTAGAAGACGAAGCCTGGGATGGCGTAGGTTACGTAGTTAAAGATTGAGATCGCTCTGTCTTGCCATTCGCCTTCGTGCTTGCCGGCCGCGATCCCCATCGGGATGGCAATGCCGTAGAGCAGCAGCGTTGACAAAAGCGACAGCCAGAAGGTGTTCTGAGCTCGGTCCGCGATCAGGGAAGATACGGAAACGTGCTGAATGTAGCTTTGCCCCAAATCCCCGTGCAGCAGGTTCTTCACCCAGCGGAGGTACTGAACCGGCACTGGGTCGTCCAGGCCATAGACGTGCTTTAAGTGATTGATCGTGGCCTGGCTTGAGTTAGGGTTGATCAAGCCCGTGAATGGGTCCCCTGGCATCATCTTGGCCAGGATGAAAACGATCATGCTGAGCAGGATCAATTGCGGAATCATGATCAGCACGCGCTTCAAAATTGTTTTCCACATATGCTATTCTCCTCCATCGATTTGTTCCTTAGGCAAGGCTACCAGGTGGTTTGGCGCAACCTCCTGCAGCGGGTAGACCCGGCCGTCCTTGTCGTACCAGTCTTTTTGGTTCTTTTGGAACTCACGCTCAATTCTGCGCCGCTCGTTTGCGTGGGCGTCACGGTTTTCAACGTCAACTTGCGGAATGGCGGCCAGCAAGCGCTTGGTGTAGATGTGCATCGGGTTCTTGTAGATCTCTTCCAAGCTGCCGACTTCAACCAGCCGGCCCCGGTGCATGATTGCCAGGTTCTTGGACATGTGCTTGATGACGCCCAAGTCGTGGGAAATGAACAAGAAGGCGATGTTGTACTGCTGCTGAATGTGCTTCATGAAGTTCAAGACCTGGGCCTGAACGGACAGGTCCAAGGCACTGGTCGGCTCGTCAGCTACGATCAGCTTCGGGTTGGTGGCCACGGCCCGGGCAATCCCGATTCTTTGCCGCTGGCCGCCAGAGAACTCGTGCGGGAACTTGTAGATGGAGTCGCTGGGCATCCCGACGATGTCGAGCAATTCTTGAACCCGGTCGCGCTCTTGGTCAGTCGTCAGATTTTCGAAGTTTCTGATCGGTTCAGCGATGATGTCTTCAATCCGCTTGCGGGGGTTCAGACTGGACATGGAGTCCTGGAAGATCATCTGCACGTCCTTGTTGTAGTTCAATTTGCGTCTGACTGAGGCCTTGGTAATGTCCTGGCCCTTGTAGATGATTTGTCCGCTGGTAACTTTCTCAACCCCAACGATGGCCTTGCCAGTCGTTGACTTGCCGGAGCCGGATTCCCCGATCAGGCCGTAGGTTTCGCCTTCCTTGATGGAGAAGCTGATGCCATCGACGGCCCGCACGTAGTCGGTGATGCGGTTCCAAAAACCTGAGCGAACGGGATAGTGGACCTTCAGGTCCTTGATTTGAATGATTTCATTTGCCATATTTTTCTAAACCCTCTCAATCATTTTGGAAGTGGAAATTCTTCCAGCAGGTGCAGCGGACGAAGTGGTTTGGCGCAACCTCGTGCATGACCGGCACCTTTTCATGCTCGCTGGCCGGAATCCAAGGAATTCTAGCGGCGAACCGGTCCCCTTCTCTTGGCATGTTCTTCAAAGACGGCACCGTCCCTTGAATGACGTGCAGGTCTTCGTCGTCAGCGTCCGACTGGGGCATGGAGTTCAAAAGCGATCTGGTATATGGGTGAAGCGGATGAGAGAACAAGGTCTTAACGTCGGCCTTTTCCACGATCTGGCCCGCGTACATGACGGCGACTTCATCAGCCGTTTCCGCCACGACGCCCAAGTCGTGGGTGATCAGGATGATCCCGGATTCAGATTCCTTCTGGATTTCCTTGAGCAAGTCCAGGATCTGGGCCTGGATGGTTACGTCCAGGGCCGTGGTTGGCTCGTCAGCGATGATGATCTCCGGCTTGCAGGCCACTGCCATGGCGATCACGACTCTTTGCCGCAGACCGCCTGACAACTCGTGCGGGTACATGTCGTACATCGTTTCGGGCTTTGGCATCCCGACTTCTTTGAAGAGTTCGATGACTCTGGCCCGCCGCTGCTTCTTGTTCATCTCGGTGTGGTAAAGCAAGGATTCGGCTACCTGGTCACCGACCTTCATCAAGGGGTTCAAGCTGGACATTGGGTCTTGGAAGATCATGCCAATGTCGTTGCCGCGAATCTGGTCAAACAAGTCGTCCGTCAAGCTGACCAGGTTCAGGTTCTTATATTTAATGTCGCCTGTCACGCGGGTGTTCTTGCGGTCGTACAAGCCAACAATGCTGGAAGCAATGGTGCTCTTGCCGCAGCCGGATTCCCCGACGATTGCCAGAACTTCGTTGCGCTTCAATGTGAAGTCAACGCCGTCGACGGCATCATAGAACTTGCCTTGCAGGCGATAACCGGTATGGAGATTTTCTACGTCTAATAGAATGTCTTGATGATTATCCATATCTTCTCCTTCAGAATTCATTAA
Organism: Lactobacillus sp. 23-2; assembly: GCF_044902225.1. Taxonomy (NCBI): domain Bacteria; kingdom Bacillati; phylum Bacillota; class Bacilli; order Lactobacillales; family Lactobacillaceae; genus Lactobacillus; species Lactobacillus sp. 23-2. The sequence continues at coordinate 151,440 of NZ_JAOQBX010000001.1, forward strand.
AGATTTAATGCAACTCTCATCGTGCTTTTTTTATACTTTTCTAGCATAACTCTTTGACAGGCAATTTCAATGGCCATTCGGCTTTTTTTGTGAGTTTTTTATGGCTTTTTTGCGAATTCTTCCAGATTTTTATGATAATTTTTCCTAACAAAGCCTGACATATTGCCATTTTCTGTTAATTAAGCATTTTTTGATCAGTGAATTGATGAATATGCGTACATTGTCACGGTGATGGGGATTATAGTGCTTTTATGCTCCGTTTTTTCGCATAACCAGCTAAGGCTTGCCGCCAGGGCCATTCATTTAACTTTTTGCTCCCGTTATCGTTAATATATGGCGCAAAAAAAGAGGATGAATGCCCATCCTCTTTTTTGTGATTTTTTAAAGAATCTTCACTGCCCTTTGATAATCAAAATTATCCTTGGTGGGCTTTGATATACTTTACGGCATCCCCGACCGTGGCAATGTTTTCCGCGTCCTCGTCAGGAATTTCCGCGCCAAATTCATCTTCAAGCTGCATGATGAATTCCACCAAGTCAATTGAGTCTGCATCCAGGTCCTTGGTGAAGTTGGTGTCCATGGTGATCTTGTCCTTGTCTAATTGAAAGTTGTCAGCAATCAATTCGGCAATCTTGTTGAAAATTTCTTCTTCAGTCATCTTTTTTCTCCTGAATTCTTTATTTATTAAGCTATTTGTCTGCTATTTGCTTGCTTTGCCAATTATAGCCTATCCAAGGGCAGATTACAGCATTTATGCTCACTGACTACTTGCTGAACTCTTCCTTGAAGGCTTCAATCAGATTCTCAGCCAGCATCTTGTCGACCTGCTTGATGGCATAGTAGATCCCGCGCGCGTCTGCCCGGCCGTGCTGCTTGACTACTGGGGACTTAAGCCCCATTAAGACGGCCCCGCCGTACTTGGCCGTGTCAAAGCGGCTGGCAACTTCCTTAAAGGCAGGCTTGGCCATTAATGCCCCGAGCTTGACCTTCAAGCCGTTGCTCATCAGGCTGTCCTTGAGCAGGTGGATGATGACAGAGGCTGAGCCTTCAATGGACTTGAGGACCGCGTTGCCGGTAAAGCCGTCAGTCGCCACGACGTCCGCCTTGCCGGTCAGCAATTCATGCCCTTCGATGTTGCCGATGAAGTTCAAATTGGAGTCCTTGAGCAGCTGGTAGACTTCCTTATGCAGGGCATCGCCCTTGTCAAATTCGGCCCCATTGTTCAAGAGGGCTACGCGCGGGTTCTTGACCCCGCGGACCTTCTCCGCGTAGTAGGAGGCCATTTCCGCCCATTGCAGGAGGTATTCCGGCTTGGATTCGGCATTGGCGCCAACGTCAATGATGTTGAAGCCATCATCGGAATTCTGCACGGGCATGGTTGGCATCAGGCCTGGACGCTCAACCCCTTTGATCCGGCCCACGATGAAGATCCCGCAGACCAGCAGGGCCCCAGTGTTGCCCAAGGACAGCAGGGCGTCTGCCTGCCCCTTCTTGACCCAGTTGGCCGCGACGACCATTGAGGAGTCCTTCTTGGTCCGCATGGCCTTGACTGGCTCGTCCTCATCCTGGATGACTTCCGTGGTTGGCACGATTTGCACCTGCTCGCAGTCGCTGCCCACCAGCTCCTTGAGCTTAGCCTCATCGCCAAACAGGATAAATTCAGTTTCAGGAAGCTCCTTCTTTGCCTTAAGCACGGCTTCTACGATCGCCTGTGGGGCATTTTCGCCGCCCATGGCGTCTACTGCAATTCTTCTCATGATTCTGTACTCTTTTCCATTTGTGTCTAGGCTCTGGCCTGTACAAGTCTATTATAGTCTAACACCCGCTTCAGGTCAGCCAATTCATCTCCGGCCAGGTCCGGATCGCTGGCGACGATCTCACTGGCCACTTCCTTGGCTGCGACCAGGGTCTTGTAGTCGGTCACGGCATTGCCGACCTTGAATTCCGGCAGACCAGACTGGGCCTTGCCAAACAGGTCGCCTTCCCCCCGCATCTTCAAGTCTTCTTCAGCCAATTTGAAGCCGTTAGTCGTTGCCGCCACGATCTGCATCCGCTGCTTGCCCGCGGCCGTCTTCGGGTCTGCCAAAAAGACGCAGTAGCTCTGGGTCTGTCCCCGGCCGATCCGGCCGCGCAGCTGGTGCAGCTGGCTGAGGCCAAAGCGGTCCGCGTCAAAAATGACCATCATGTTGGCATTGGCCACGTCTACCCCGACTTCAATGACGCTGGTGGCCACTAGAATGTCGATCTGCCCTGCTGAGAACTGGGACATGATCTCTTCCTTTTCTTCCCCGCTCATCTGTCCGTGGAGGAGGACGACATGCTGGTCCGGAAAATCATGGGCCAGCTTCTTGTACAATTCCTCCGCGTTCTCCAAGTCAATCGTTGCTGATTCGGAAATCAAGGGCGTGACGGCATAGATCTGGAAGCCCTGGGCCAGCTGCTCGCGCATCAAGGCGTAGACCTGGTCCATTTCCGAACTGGTCTTCCAGCTGGAAATGATCGGCTTTCTCCCTGCCGGCAGGTGGCGGATCTCAGACAGGTCCATGTCCCCATAGACCGTCAGGGCCAAAGTCCGCGGAATTGGCGTCGCGGTCATGGCCAACAGGTCCGGGTGATCTCCCTTGTTCAGCAGGGCCAGGCGCTGGGCCACGCCAAAGCGGTGCTGCTCGTCGATTATGACCAAGCCCAGCTTCTTGAAGGCCACCTTGTCCTGAATCAAGGCATGGGTCCCGATCACGCAGTTGATGGTCCCATCGGCCAGCTCCTTGTAGATCTCCCGCCGCTCCATGGCCTTGGTTGACCCGGTCAAAAGAGCGACTCTGACCCCAAAGGGACGCAGGAGGTCGTCAATTTTCTTGAAGTGCTGGCTGGCCAGAATTTCCGTTGGCACCATCAAGGCTGCCTGATAGCCGGCCGTAATGGCCCCGTAGATCGCGAACACGGCCACGATCGTCTTCCCGGACCCAACGTCCCCTTGAAGCAGGCGGTGCATCTGCCGGTCGACGAACATATCGGCAAAAATTTCATTGATTGCCTGCTTTTGGTCTGGCGACAGGTCAAAAGGCAGGGCCTTGGTCAAAGCCGCGATCTCCTTGAGGTCATACTTTTTGGCCTGGCCTTGGTGCTGGCGGTTGCTGCTGGCCATGAGGGCCATCTGCATCTGGAAGATGAAGAATTCACGAAAGACCGCGCTGCGCCGGGCCGCCTTGGCTTGTGCCGGACTCTTGGGGTGGTGCATCCCCTCAACCAATTCCTGGTCGCTCATGAGCTGGTACTTCTTCCTGAGCCAGTCAGGAACGGCGTTGCCGATCTGGCTGCCATATTCAGCAATTGCCTCATCAATCAGGCTCTGCAGCTTCTTTTGCTTGATGTGGCGGTTGACCGAATAAACCGGAGCCATTCCGTCATCGCCGTGGCTTTTGGCGACCAGCTTGTAAGCTGACAGGCTTTGCTTGGCCAGGTTGTACTTGCCGTAGATGGCGACTTCCTGGCCGATCTCCAGCTGCTTGGTCAGCCATGGCTGATTAAAAAAATTGACCATGATAATATCATGATCAATTCTCATCTTGAAGCTCACCCGGCTCTTGTGATAGCCAAAAAAGTTCTGGTATGGGGCGGTGGCGACGATCCCCTTCAGCATGACCTTCTGGCCGTCCATCAGCTGGTCCAGCGGCAGGCTGGCCAATTCGTCATAACGGTAAGGGAAATAGAAGAGCAGGTCATAGATGCTGCAGATGCCTAGCGTGCGCAGGCCTTCCCCCGTCTTGACCCCGACGCCCTTCAAATCAGTTGCCGGACTGAATGCTGCTTCATTTATTGTCATTATTCTACTGAGACCAAGAAGTTGTAGACTGGCTGGCCGCCGTCGTGCACTTCAAACTCGTAGTCGTCGTCCGGGTGCTTGGCTTCCAGGGCATCCAAGATCTTTTCAGCTTGCTCTTGGCTGGAATCGCTGCCGTACATCACGGTGATGATCTCGGAATCTTCGTCAAGCATCTTCTCAGTCATGGCTACAGTAGCGGCGATGACGTCCGGGTTGTCGACTTCAATGGTCCCGTCAACGATCCCGATGTAGTCGTCCTTGTGGATCTCAACGTCGTTGATGACCGTGTCCCGGGTTGCCCGGGTAACTTCACCGGACTTGACTGAGTCAAGCTCGTCAGTCATGGCTTCCACGTTTTCGTCAACGCTGGCGTCTGGGTTGAAGGCCAGCATCGCGGTCAAGCCTTGTTGGATGGTCTTGCTTGGCACGATGCCGACCGGAATTTCGGCCACTTCAGCCGCCTGCTTGGCGGACATGATGATGTTCCCGTTGTTTGGCAGGATGATGGCCTTCTTGGCGCCTGACTTGGTAATGGCATCAATGATGTCTTGCGTTGACGGGTTCATGGTTTGACCACCAGAGATGATCCGGTTGACCCCTTCACTTTCAAACAGCTGCCGGACCCCATTGCCGGATGCCACCGCGATCACGGCAAAGTCAACGGCTTCTTGCTGCTCTTCTTCATGACCGACGATGGTCTCGTGCTGAATGCGCATGTTGTCGATCTTGATCTTGCCCAGTTGGCCAAATTGTGACCCGTACAGGAAGACTTCGCCTGGGTGTTCAGTGTGGACGTGAACTTTGGCGATTTCACCATCTGAAACGGCCAGCAGTGAGTCACCCAGCTGGGAGAGGTGCTGGCGGAATTCTTCCAGGTCAAATGGCTTCTTGTCAGGCACGTCGGCCTTCAAGTCAACCATGATTTCCGTACAGTAGCCGTTGGCGATGTCCTGGGTGGCCAGCTGCCCTTGAACTGACTGGTGGTGGGTCGCGTTGATCAAGGCGCTCATGTCATCGGCGTCTGGAACGTACTTGTCGTCAAAGTTTTCGCCAAGCAGCCCTTCCAGGAAGCCTTCATAGATGAAGACCAGCCCTTGGCCGCCGGAGTCAACCACGCCAACCTGCTTCAAAACTGGGAGCAGGTCTGGCGTCGTCTTCAAGGCCTTCTTGGCCCCTTCAACAACTGCTTTCATGACCTCTTCCACGTCGCTGGTTTCGTTTGCCTTGTTGGCCCCTTCTTGGGCACCCACTCTGGCAACCGTTAAAATCGTGCCTTCAACGGGCTTCATGACAGCTTTGTAGGCAGTAGCTACACCGTTGCTGAAGGCGTTTGCCAGTTCCTGGGCGTTCAAGGTATCCATGCCTTGCGTTGCCTTGTAGAAGCCGCGGAACAGCTGGGAAGTAATTACGCCGCTGTTGCCGCGGGCTCCCATCAGCATCCCTCTGGCCAGACTTTCGGTCAAGTCGCTGACCTTGTCGCTGGTATTTTCGGAAACGGCCTTAGCGCCGCTTTCCATGGTTAAGTTCATGTTGGTACCAGTGTCACCGTCAGGAACTGGGAAAACATTTAGATCATTGACGAATTGCACGTTCTTGCTCATGCGGTGGGATGCAATCCGGACCATGTCTCTAAATTCTTTACTGCTAATTTCACTTAAAACCAATCTCAAATCCTCCGCTTAGCCTAGTCATCAAGAACCTTGACGCCTTGAACGATCACGTTGACCGCCTTGGTGTCGATTCCCAGCTGGCTTCTTAAGTTATATTTGACACTGTCTTGTACATTACGACTTACTTCTGAAATTTTCAAGCCATAGCCGACAATAATGTAAACATCGACCGTAACTTGATTTTCCGTGGACTTGACTACAACGCCACGCTTGTAGTTTGCCCGGCTCAAGATGCTGCTTACGCCATCTCTAAGAGCATTCTTTGATGCCATTCCGACAACGCCATAGTTAGACGTAGCTGCACCACCAACAACAGTTGCAATTACACCGTTTGAAATATCAATCAAACCATACTTTGTTTTGATTTTAACAGCCATGTTCATCCTCCGTCTTTTCATCCAATATACATATTTATTTTAACATAACCTTGGGTAAAGCCAGCATTTTCCCCCTCATTTTTCCAGAAAATAGCGAAATACTTTTTTCAAAAAGGCGTTGAAATGCCCCAAAGTTTATGGTAAGGTTATTAAGTATGAGAACACAAGTAAAGGAGGTTTAGCAGCATGGCAAAAGATTTCGTAACCGGTAAGAAGACCACTTTTGGTAACAGACGTTCACACGCCTTGAACTCAACTCGTCGTTCTTGGAAGCCAAACCTTCAAAAAGTTCGCATTCTTGTTAACGGCAAGCCTAAGCGCGTTTGGGTTTCAACCAAGACTTTGAAGTCCGGTAAAGTTACCCGTGTCTAATTGACAGAAAAGCCCGTCAGATCAATGATCTGGCGGGTTTTATTTTGCTCTAAAAACGTGCATCAAAGTAATTTGTGCATCAGTTTCGCTGAAAAAATAAGCCTCACTTCGTTTGAAATGAGGCTTATTTTTGTTATTGAAAGCTTCTTGAGTAGTCGCGTACTTTTGGCTTTATTCTTCATCCAGCTTGACGACCCGGTCAAACATGGCCCTTTCTTCATCTGAAATCTTGTGGGCTACCTCAATTACTGTCCCAGGAAAGTTCTGCAGAATGGTTTGGTGGATCTGGCTGGACAGGCGTGGATCCAGAGCTGACGTTGCCTCATCCGCGAGCAAGACTGGCCGCTTGGCCAAGAGCGCGCGGGCAATCTCCAAGCGCTGCCCTTGCCCGCCTGAGAGCTTCTCGCCATTTTTGCCGACCTGGTAGTCCAGTCCCTTTTCCTGCACCAGACTGCCCAAGCCAGCCTTTTGGCAGACCGCCAGCAAATCCTCACGGCTGGCCTTTCTGCCTAAGGCAATATTGTATTCAATCGTATCATCGAGAATGTATGGCTTCTGCTGGACAAAAGCAAAATATTCATGAGCCTCATTCCAGCCGCCCGCCAATTTCTGGCCATTGATTTCGTATTCCCCGCTGGCCAGCGGAATCCGGCCGACCAGCACGTTCAGCAGGGTTGACTTGCCCCAGCCGGATGGCGCTTCAAGCAGGACCTTCTCGCCCCGCTTGACTTTTAAGTCCAGACCGTTAAGCAGGCGGCGCTTGCCAAGCTGCACGGTCGCGTCATCCAGTTCCAGCTCCTTAAAGGCCCTTTTCGCAGCAGGCTTTTTCTGGCAATCATAATTGGCCACTTTGGCAAACTTTTCCCAAATTGGACTGCTGGTCTTAATGTCATTGACTGAAGCAAAAATGCCAACGATTGGGTTGATAAAGTTGTTGGCCAGCTGGGTAATCATCATGAAAGTCCCAAAGCTGACCTGCTTCTGGGTCACAAAGTAGATCCCAATGCTTAATGGCAGGACCAGGCTGCAAATATAGGCAAAAGAGGTGATCAGCTCGGTCGTGATCAGCTGCGCCCGGTTCATCTTGGCTAAGGCCCTCTCCATTCGCCGGCTGTAATGCAGAATTCTGGAAAAAATACTGTCTTCAACGTCATACAGCCGGGCAAAAGAGGCAAAGCTGATAGTGTCAGCCATGGCTTCCGTATACCTGCTGTTCTCCTGCTCCCAGTCCTTTGAGGCCGCTTCAATTTTTGGCCCAAACAGGTTCTGCAGAATTCCGGGTGCCAATGAGGCCGCAAAGAAGATCAAGGACAAGTACCAAGAAGCCGCAATTCCTGCCGCAAAAGCCGCGACGAACTGCAAGCCGTTGAAGACGATCTCCAGTTCAGCTTCCACCCGGTGGCTCTCGACCTGCTTTAAGTCATTGGTCATGAATGACAGGTCAAGCTTGGGATCAGCATTTTCTGAATACAATAGGTACCTGCTGGCCCGCCGCTTGATCTCCAGGTTGACCTCTTTGATGATCTCCGCCTTCAAGATCCGGTAGACCAAGGCCAAGACCGCGAAGAGCAGAATGCCGGCAACGGCTTTCACGGTCATCTCAAGCAGACTGCCTTGCGGATTTTGGGCAAAGTTGACGAACTGCTGGAACATATAAGCGATAAACACCGCCTGCAAGGCCTTCGCCGCCGCGAAAATGATAAAAGCAAGCATTTTCCACTTGCTGGCATACTTTAATGTCATATTTTTCCTCCGTACCCTGATGATTATTCATTTAAGCGCTCAAATATGTTTCTTATCATACGACATAAATTAAATCCGTTCAACCTTCTTTTTCATTTTTTCTTAACAAAAAAGTCCCGCTTTTCAGCGAGACTTAAGTGAATTCGGTTATTCTTTGCCCTCAAACTTGGTCAAAGCGGATCAAGTCCTTGGAATATACGACCGCCACTGCCCCAGAGGCCAGCGACAGCTTAAAATCAGCCCTTCCCGGCAAAAATTCATTAGAGGTAAATGAGCGCAGGTAGTCCCCGTCATACGGCGCCAATTCATACAAGGCATCCTTGATCGTCAGCTGGCGGACCGGGGTCAGGCAGGTCACGCCAAAATAAGCGTAGTCCCCTTCCTGGGGAATCGCGTAGCTGCCCGCGTTGCGATAGATGATCAGATTCTGCTTGTCTTCCAGGCTGACCTGGTTGGCATAGGGACGCAGATCCGGATTCAAAATGCCAAAGAGATTGATCAATGAATGGTCCATTCGGCCGCCCGTCGCTCCATAAAGCTTGAGCCGGTCAAGCTGATAGTCTTCAAAGGCAATCCCCAGCATGAGCTCGGAATCAGTCCAATCCTTTTTGGGCACTGAGTAGCGGATATCAGGCACCACGCCCTCAACCCAGCTCAATTCATGCGGCTTAAGCGAATCAAAATCTCCTACCGCCAAATCCGGCGCCAGGCCCATCTCCAGCATAAATAAGGCGCCCCGGTCAACGCCAATCAAGAGCTGACCTGCTGCTTTTGCCGCGGCCAGCCGTTCTTTCAAGTCAGCGGGCCAGTTTTCCTTCGGCCCGCCCAGTAAAGCGCAAGCATCCATTTGTTATTCCTACTTCAAGTATTCTGGAATCCGGCCTTCAGAAATTTCCGTCCGCATGGCCAGATAGTCATCATAGCGGCTCTGCGCGATTTCTCCGGCTTCCAGGGCTTCCTTGACGGCACATTTGGGCTCCTTCAAGTGCTGGCAGCCGCGGAACTTGCAGCCCCCGGCCAGCCGCTTGAACTCGGCAAAATACCCGCAAAGCTCGTTCAGCTTGATCGGGGTCAGGTCAATGGCCGAAAAGCCTGGCGTGTCAGCCAAAAAGCCCGCTCCCAATTTAAACAGCTCAACTCTTCTGGTCGTGTGCCGCCCCCGGTTCAGGCTGGTCGAAATCGCCCCCGTCGCCTGGTTGGCGTCAGCCTTGATAAAGTTGAGCAGGGTGCTCTTCCCTGCCCCGGACTGGCCAGCCAAAGTCCAGATCCGTTCCTGGCCAATTGCCCCAGGCAATTCTGCAGCCAGAACGTCCCGGCTCAAATAGACCGGATAGCCGATCTTTTGGTAGTAGGCCAGCTGGTCCTTGATTTCAGCCAGCCGGTCTGCTTGGACCAGGTCGCTCTTTGACAGATAGATTGCGACATCAACCCCCTGCCAGGCAAAAAAGGTCAAGAAGCGATCCAGCAGCTGGAGCGAGAAGTCTGGCTCCACGGCTGAAATTACCAGCAGCACGTGGTCGACATTGGCCACGGCTGGCCGCCCAATCCGGTTCTTTCTGGGCATAATCTCCACCAGATAGGCCAAGCCCTGGTCATCCAGCTTGATCTTGACCCGGTCGCCGACCTGGGGCTTTTCTTTTGTCTTGCGAAAGACGCCCCGGGCTCTGGTTCGGACCAGGCCAGCTGAAGTCTCTACGTCGTAATAGCCGGCAATCAGTGAAATGACCGTGCCTTCTGCTAGTTCCGTCATTTAATCCCCGCTTTCATCTGCCGCAACGGTTTCATCAACGACCGTGTCGTCATCGCGCATGATCTTGATCTTCCCGTCACCCTTGGTCACGTTGAAGGTGATCGTGAAGTCCGTGTCCTTGGTAATGTACTGGTCACGGTAGATATTGCCCAGACTGTGATCGTCGTCTTGAATGTAGATGCGGATGTGGTTGCCTCGCCTTGAAGACGAGGAGGCCGATGAAGAATCATCATTATCGTCGTCGCTTGCGCTGCTTGCCGGAGCTTTGTAAGCCACGGAGAAGGTCTTCTTGACCGTCTTGTTCTTCTCGCCCTCTGAAATGGTAACCGCCAGGCTGTCGCCTTCCTTCATGCTGCTGCCGGCATCTGGATCAGTGGAAATGATCTTGCCGCTGGCCACCGAATCTGAATAGTCTTTCGTGACCTTCAAAGCCAAGCCCTTGGCCTTGGCGTAGTCCTGCGCCTCTTTCAAAGACTTGCCCGTCAGGTCAGCCAGCTTGAAGCTGGCCTTGCTGGAGGAACTGGCCGTTGGCCGGCTCTCCTCCTGGTCAAAACCCGCCGAAACGATCAAGGTGATCGCCTGCTTCTTGGCGTCAATCTTGCTGCCAGCCTTGACGCTTTGCGACATGACCAGGCCGGCATAGTATTCGTTTGACGGGGCTTCCTTGACCTTGACCTTGAAGCCGAGCTTGGTCAGCTTCTGTTTGGCCGCGTTCACGTAAGTCCCCTCAACGTCAGGCACCTTGGTCAAGACCGGGCCCTTGGAGATGACCAGACTGACCTTGTGCCCCCGGCTGACCGGACTGTCAGCTGGCGGCGTGGTCGAGATGACCTTGCCCTTCTTGACTTCACTTGAATTCTTTTCAACGACTGAGCCGATTACCAGCCCGGACCCCTGCAGGGAAGCCTTGGCTGCCACTTCACTCATGTTCGTCACGTTAGGCACGCGCACGTTGTTGTGGCCGACCGAAAGAACCATGAAGAGCAGGATGGCAAAGACCGGGAAGATTGACCCGATCCACCACCACTTGTACTTCTTCATGTTGGCCAAAAGCGAATGCTTCTGCTTCTTTGGCTCCTGCTGCTCTCTGGACGCTGCTTCCTGTTTGGCCGCTTGCATGACCTTGCCGTTGAAGGCAGGCAAGATCTTGGTCTTGTCGTCATTATTGTGGCTCGGCCGGAAGAGCGGCTCATTGAGGCGGCTTGGATCCAGACTGGTGTCCAGATCGGCCTTCATCTCGTCAACTGAGGCATAGCGGTCCCGCGGATCCTTGGCCGTCGCCTTTAAGACGACGTTTTCCAAGGCTTGGGGAATATCCTTGTTTTGCTTGCGCAAAGAAGGGATCTCGTCTTCCGCGTGTTTCAAGGCAATGACCACTGGCGTTTCACCATTGAACGGCACCTGCCCGGTCAGCAGCTCATACAAGATGATCCCTAAAGAATAAATATCTGACTGTTTGGTCACCATTCCCCCGCGGGTCTGTTCTGGTGACATATAGTGGACTGAGCCCAGGACCGAATTAGTCTGCGTAATCGTCGTTTGGTTGAGGGCTACGGCGATCCCAAAGTCGGCAATCTTGATGTTGCCATTTTCATCCATCAAGATGTTCTGCGGCTTGAGGTCCCGGTGGATGACCCCGTGCTTGTGGGCCAAGGACATGGCCGAGAGAATCTGGTCCATGATCTTGATCACCTTGGGCAACGGAATTGGCGTATTGTCCTGGATGTATTCCTTCAAATCCGGACCTTTGACGTATTCCATCACCATGTAGGGCAAGCCGTGGTCGGAGCCCACATCAAACACTGACACGATGTTGGGGTGGCTCAATTCGCTGGTGGCCAACGCTTCTCTTTCAAAGCGGGCCGTCACCTGCGAATCCTTCTGCAAGTCCAGGCGGATGATTTTGACGGCAACCTGTCTTTTCAGGATAATGTCGTCAGCCAAGTAGACGTTGGCCATCCCGCCTTCACCCAAAGTATCAACGATGCGGTATCGATCTCCAAGCAGATAACCCTTATTGATCACTCGCACCATCCTCCTCATTTTGTACAAGGCATACGGTAATGTTGTCTCCGCCGCCCAAGCGGTTTGCTTCGTTGATCAGCTTGTTGCAGCGGTCTTTCAAAGACAGCCCCTTGGTGGCCAGAATCTGCTGGATCAGCGGATCTGACAAGGAATTGGTCAGGCCATCGGTGCACAGCAAGAAAATGTCGCCATCCTTCATGTCAAGCTCATTGTATTCTGGATCAATGGTGCTGGACACGCCCAAGGCTTGGGTAATGATGTTCTTCTGCGGGTGGTTCTTGGCCTGCTCCTTGGTGATTTGGCCCATCTTGACCAATTCATTGACCAAAGAGTGGTCCTCCGTCACCTGGATGAACTTGCCTTCTGAGTAAGAGTAGGCACGGGAGTCGCCCAGGTGGGCAATCAGGACGTCCTGGTCAAAAAAGATGGCCAAGACGATGGTCGTCCCCATCCCATTCAGGTCCGGGAAGCGGTCCGCGGCCTTCAGGATGGTCTCGTTTTCCGACCGCAGCTGGACGTCCAGCCACATTCTGGCCATTTTCTTGTCATGGAGATCAGTGGTCAGGAAGTTGTGGCCCAAATGGCTGACTGCCATGGTTGAGGCCACGTCCCCGCCTTGATGGCCGCCCATCCCGTCGCAGACGACGGCCATGGTCACGCCGGCTTGATTTTCAAAAATCTGGACAAAGTCCTGGTTGCTCTTTCTAACTCTACCAATGCTTGATGCAAATGCCGTCTTAATCAAAAGTACTAACCTCTAGTCGTAAACTTGGCAATAAAGAATCCGTCGCTGTGATAAGTATCCGGCAGGATCTTCAGCATCCCGCTCTGACTGGCGACCTTCTCCGTGGCAAAAGGCTTCAGCTCAAAGTCCGGGTGCGTTTCCAAAAAGTCGCGCACATTGTCCTCGTTCTCTTCAACTGAAATGGAGCAGGTTGAATAAACCAGCTCCCCGCCCTGCTTCAGCAATGGAGCCACGTGATCCAAAATTGCCAATTGAATCTTCGCTAAATTTTTCAGATCTGCCATGCTCTTAGTATACCTGATTTCTGGCTTGCGGCGCAAAAGTCCCAAACCCGAGCATGGTGCATCTATCAATATCTTATCAAATTGCCCGGCGGAAAAATACTCCCCGGCCTTTCTGGCATCAGCCGCCTTGGTGGAAACCTGGCCGGCGACATGCATTCTGGCGGCATTTTGGCGAACCAAGCCCAGCTTGTTCTCGTGAATGTCCAGGGCCGTCACCTGCCCGGCCGGCACTTGCTCGGCCATCTGGATGGTCTTGCCGCCAGGGGCTGAGCAGGCATCCAGCACCTGGTCGTCAGGCTTAAAGGCAAAGGCTTTCGCGACCAGACTGGCTGCCTCGTCCTGCACGGTCAGCAGGCCTTCCTTAAAGAAAGCACTTTGAACGATCCCCCCGCGGCTGAGCGCGTATGAGCCAGCGGTCAGACTGGACGGCTGCGGGTCAAAGCCAGCTTCCTGCAAGCCTTTGACCACGCTGCCTTCAGCGGCCAGGGCAGAAACGCGCACGTCGTTTTTGGCCGGCTCATTCAGGCTAGCCATGATCTTCTTGGCCCGGTTCTGACCCCAATTGTCAAAGAAATAAGTCACCAGCCATTCAGGCATGGAATACTTGACGCTGGAATAGCGCGGCTCATCCCCTTGATCCGGCAAAAGCTCGCCCCGCCTTTGCAAGGAGCGCAGCACCCCGTTGACCAAGCGGTAGCCGCCGGAGTTGCGGCGGCCAAATTCCTTGGCCAGCTTGTTGGCTTCGTCCAGGACGGCCCGGGTTGGCACCTTGTCCAGGAAGAAGATCTGGTAGGCCGACATCAAAAGCAGGGGCTTAAGATAGCTTTCCTTGAGCTTGCCCTTGACCAGGTCCTTTAACTGGTATTCCAAATACAGCTGGTACTGGATGGTCCCGTAGACCAGCTTGGTGGCCAGATTCTGGTCTTCTCTAGCCAGCTTGGCCTCCTTCAAGGCATGGTTGAGGCTGATATTTGAATATGAGCCCTGTTTGATGACCTTGATCAAGGTGGCCAGGGCCACTGAACGGGCACTAGTCTTTGTCTTCATCGACAATCCTTTCTCCTGGCACGAACTTCTTGCCCTGGCCGTTCAAGAAGTCCTTGATCTTCATGGCCTTCTTGCCAGTCGGCTGCACTTCCAGCAGGTTCAAGACCGTGTTGTCGGCAAAGCTGATGGCAAAGCGGCCTGAGTTGGTCAACAGACACCCGGCCGGCAGGCTGGAGTTGTCTGAGGCGACTTCAGCCCGCCAGACCTTCAAGCGCTGCCCTTTGACCAGCAAGTATGCGCCTGGATCCGGGTTCAGGGCTCTGACCAGGTTCTTGGCTTCTTCAGCCGTCATTGAGGTCAGGATTCTTTCCTCAGCCTTGCTGATGGTTGGGGAGAAGACGACCTGGTCTGGGTCTTGCGGCTGCTTTTGGCAGCTGCCGTCGGCAATTTTCGGCAAAGTCTCCAGCAAGAGCTGGCTGCCCAGCGACGCCAATTTCTCAAAGACCGTGCCCGCCGTATCCTCTTCGCTGATTGGCAGGGTGGCTTGGGCATACATGTCGCCGGCATCCATTTCCTTGACCATTTCCATGATGGTCACCCCGGTCTCCTTGTCCCCGTTCCTGAGGGCGTACTGGATTGGAGCGCCGCCGCGGTATTTAGGCAAAAGCGACCCGTGCACGTTGACGGCCGCGATCTTGGCGGTCTTCAGAAAGCGGCTTGGCAGAAACTGGCCAAAAGCCGCCGTCACGATAAAGTCCGGGCAAATGTTCATCAAGACCTCGTCCAATTCCTCTGAGCGGGACAAGCGGGGCGGCTGGTAAAGCGGCAGCCCGTGCTTTAAGGCCAGGTCCTTGACTGGGGAATAAACGATCTTCTGCTTGCGGCCAACCTTCTTGTCCGGCTGGGTGACAACGGCCTTGACGTCATAGCCTGCTTTGACCAGGCCTTCCAAGACCGTGGCGCCGAATTGCGGCGTCCCTAAGAAAATTACTGAGTTCACTTTGATTATTTTCTCCTTTTACATGATTCTTTCCGGTTCACTGTCAATGTCAACCGTTAAACCATATTTTTTGATCTCCTGCGCGTCGTCTTGAATTTGATGCAGGAGCGCGTTCAAGCGCGGCTCTCTTTTATATTTTACCAGTATTTGGTAATAATACTGATTTTTTACCCGACTAATTGCCGCCGGGGCCGGCCCAAGGATGATCGTGGGCGCTTTAAGCCGCGCCTGCAGGCGGCGCTTGATCTTAAAGGACTCCCTGGCGGCATTCTGTTCATTTTTGGAAGCAATGGAGATCAGCACCGTGTAGAAGTAAGGCGGATAGTTGCCCGCGTGGCGCATCTGCATCTCCTTGCGGTAAAAAAGCTCATAGTCCTGCTTTTGCGCCAAGCTGATGGCATAGTGATCCGGGTTGTAGGTCTGGATCATGACCTCCCCATCCTTCTCGGCCCGCCCAGCCCGGCCAGCAACCTGGGTCAGCAGCTCAAAGGTCTTCTCTGAAGCATTGTAGTCAGGCAGCCACAATCCGGTATCGGCATTGATGACCCCGACCAAAGTGACGTTGGGAAAGTCCAGCCCCTTGGCGATCATCTGCGTCCCCAACAGGATATCCGCTTTTCCATTGCCAAAGGCATCCAGAATTTTTTCATAGCTGCCCTTGCGCCGGGTGGTATCCACATCCATGCGCAAGACGCGGGCCTGAGGGAAGAGGGCCGCCAATTCTTCCTGCACCTTCTGGGTGCCCGTCCCCAAAAAACGGATCTGGCGGCTGCGGCAATTCGGACACAGCTCCGGCACTGGCTCGGCGTGCCCGCAGTAGTGGCACTGCATCATGCCCGTATCCTTGTGCATGGTCAAGGACAGGTCGCAGTTCGGACACTTTAAGACAAAGCCGCAGTCCCGGCAGAGCATGAAGTTGGCAAAGCCGCGGCGGTTCAAGAGCAGGATGACCTGCTCTTTCTTGGCCAGACGCTCGCCAATCGCCGAAGTCAGCTTGACCGAAAGGTCAAACTGACTGCCGGCAAACTGAACGTGCTTAAGGTCAACCAAGTCGACCTTGGGCAAGGGCTGGCGGTTGGCCCGCTTCTTCAGGGTCAAAAGCCGGTAGACCCCCTTTTGGGCCCGGGCGCGGGTGCCCAAAGCCGGCGTGGCACTTCCCAAGACCACGGGGCAGTGGTGGTACTTGCCCCGCCAAATCGCCACCTTGCGCGCATCGTAGCGGGGATTGCTGTCCTGCTTGTAAGAAGCTTCATGTTCTTCATCAATGACGATCAAGCCCAAGTTGGCTATCGGGGCAAAAACGGCGCTGCGGGCGCCAACGACCACCCGGGCCTCGCCCCGGCGAATCCGGCGCCATTCGTCGTACTTCTCCCCTTCTGAAAGGCCGGAGTGCAGCACTGCCACCTGATCGCCAAAACGGGCTTGGACCTGCTTGACCATCTGGGGGGTCAGGGAGATTTCCGGTACCAGCATCAAAGCGTTGCGGCTATTTTCCAGGGCCTTGCTGATGGCGTGGAGGTAGACCTCCGTCTTCCCGCTGCCGGTCACGCCTTCCAGCAAGAAAGTCTCGCTCTTTTTTCGCACGATATCGGCACTGATTGCTTGATAGGCCTGCTCCTGCTCATCGTTTAACGGAAGCGGGCGCTTGTTTTTCAGTGGCTTGGCCACTTGCGGCTTGCGGTAGACTTCGGCCTGCTGCTTCTCCAGCCACCCCTTCTTGACGGCCGCATTCAGGTTGCCGGCCGCCAAGCCCAGTTTTTCCAGGTCAGTCTGCTTCTTCGGGTAGGAAGCCCGGTCTTCCAGCAGGTCCGTCAGCAAGAGCCGCTGCTTGGCCGCGTTGGCCCGCAGGCCGTCCAGGATGGACTGGTACTCCGCTGGCGGCAATTTGGCGCTATAGACGGCGACCGTCTTCTTCTTGGCCCTGTTTTCAACCAGGTATTCAATCCTGGCATCCCCGTTTTTCAAGAGCTGGCGGGCCAAGGCCAGGTCTTTGGGCGTCTTCAGCTCATTGACGTCCAAGGGGTCGCCTTGAAACATCAAGAGCTCCTTGGCCCGCTCGCTGGCCGGCACCAGGAGCTTGCGGTAGCCCGCCCGCATGACGCCCGGCAGCATGGCCTTCAAGATGCTGATCCGGTAGGCAAAAATATCCTGGGCCAGGTCGCTGGACAGCTGGACCAGTTCCGGAGTCAGCGGTGCCAGCTCGTCCAAGACCAAGAGCAGGTCCTTGAGCTGGCCGGGATAGTCCGTCCGGTCGGTCAAGCCAACAATGAAGCCCTGCACCTTCCGCCGGCCAAAGGGCACGACCACTCGGTCGCCAATGCTGACTTCAAGGCTGGCGGGCACGTGATATTCAAAGACGCGGTCGGTCTGCTTGGCCGCCACGTCGACGATGACTTGTGCGATCATTTTCTCACCTTTCGCGCTACAGAAAAAAAGAGCGGGCTGGACGTCCGCTCTAATTTAAGGATTATTCTTCAGGATCACCGTGGTGATCTGGGTCAACCGTCACCTTGCCGGCAGCAATTTCTTCCAAAGCCTGGCCAACTGGCTTCAGGTTGTGGTAGTTGTCCAAAGCGCCAGGCTTGCCGGCTTCAAGTTCATGGGCTCTCTTAGCGGCCAAGACTGACAGTGAGTATCTTGAGTCAATCTGGTCCAACAGCTTGTCAATTGATGGATAGGTAATGCGCATTTTAGTCCTCCTGTACCATTCTCCGATAGTCATCGATCACGCGTTTCACGCTGACGTGTTCGGCGTCAACAATGGCTTTGATGTGGGCCACGGCATTGGCGACCGTGTCGTTGACAACCGCGTAGTCATAGTCCTGCATCACCAGAATTTCCTTGCGGGCCTGGGCAATCCGACCCCGGATCACTTCTTCTGATTCAGTGCCCCGGTGCTCCAAGCGATCACGCAAAGTGTGCAAATCTGGCGGCGTCAAGAAAATAAAGACGCCATCTGGCATTTGTTCGCGAACCTTTCTGGCCCCGTTGACGTCGATTTCCAGCAAGACGTCCTTGCCTTGGGCCAGCATCTTCTTGACCGGACCCAAAGGGGTGCCATACAGGTTGCCGACATATTCATTATATTCCAAAAGCTGGTTGTCTTGAACCGCCTGCTGGAACTGCTCTCTGCTGACGAAGTAGTAGTCTTTGCCGTCAACTTCGCCTTCGCGTGGCTTGCGCGTGGTCATTGAGACTGAATATTCAAAAGGGAAAACCTTGTGTTCAACGATTGCACTTTTGACAGTGCCTTTGCCAACACCAGACGGTCCTGACAAAACCAACAATAATCCTTTATCTGCCATGATAGCTCCTTTTTTGACTAATAATTCTATCTTGGACCATATCACAGGTCAGGTCAAGTAATTAACTGAAAAAAGTCATTCCCTGGCCTGATCTGGGCCACTAATGGCTTTTGCAGATATTATAATTCAGCCCGCCCTGGCCGGCAGCAGCAATTTTCAGAATTTTTTCGAACAAATTTTCGCTTTTTGCTTGCTTTTGTAAACGTGCGTTCGTATAATACTAACTGTAAAGATTGAACGGACGTTCGCGAACTTTCTCTTCGGCCAATCTGCAGCTAGCTATCAACAGCAATTCAACTGATTATTTACAATTTACCAATCTTCGAAAAGGGGTTTTACCAATATGACTCAATTTGCATCACTGGCTCAACAAGCCGTCAAGCCGTTTAAGAATGCCTTTCACTACCTGTTTGGCTACGACCTTGACCGTCTGCGCATTCTGCCAGACAGCATGGACGAGAACATTGCCAACCTCCAGCGGGCTTTCCTGCACCGGGAATATGCCCTGATCACTTTTGACAACGGGGACGTCCAGGTGGGCCAGATTACCAAGCGCATCTCATCCAGCCGTTTCGTCCTGCGCGACGCCGACAACAAGATCTTCTACCTGATCGACGTCAACCACATTCTGACCGTCGAGCTGCCCTAGAACTGGAGTTCTGGTGCTGTGATTTGAGATACATAAAAAGCTTCTAGAAGTTTTTTCACTTCTGGAAGCCTTTTTTATTTTGTTCGTTAGAATCTTTTTTGTTATTTCACGTAAGCATACTTGAACTGCCAGCCACCCAAGTTGTCGTTGTAGACCGCGTGGATGTCCTTTCTGATCAGCCAGGCCGTGCTCATGTAGTACAAAGGCGTGATCCCTTCATCCTTCATCAGGATGCCTTCAGCCTTTTGCAGGTCGCTGATCCGCTGGCTGCTGGATGCGGTGGTCTTGGAATCGGCAATTAAAGCATCGTACTGGCTGCTCTTCCACTTCCCGTAGTTGCGGGTGTTGCCGCTGGTCAGCAGGTCCAGGAAGGAAATCGGGTCAGTAAAGTCGGCGATCCAGGTTGAAACCATGATGTCGAACTTGCCGGCTTCCCGCCGGGCCATCCGCGTCTTGAACGGAACCGTCACCGTGTCGACGTGGATGCCAGGCAAGGTCTGCTCCAGCTGGCTTTGCAAGGCTTCAACCGTCTTCTTGCCGGAGTCGGTGTCATCGGCCAGGATGCTGACCGAGATCTTGCTGGTCCCTAGTTCCGCCAGTCCTTGCTTGAAGTACTTCTTGGCCAGCTTTTTATCATACTTGTTGTAGACCGTGCTGGACTTGGCCACCCCACTGACGTAGTCCTTGCCGTTTACATAGAGCAGGTCAGCCGTCGTAAAGGTCTTGGCCGGCTGGTTGTTGCCGCCTAAAGTTGAGCACAGGCCCGCCCGGTCAACGGCCAAGGAAATGGCCTTTCTGATGTTGGCGTTGGCCAGGTTCTTGTCCTTTTGCAGGTTGTACTGCAGGTAGGCCGTCCCACCGCTGTTGATCAGGGTAAAGGCCGCGTTGTTTTTCAGCTGCTTGGTCTGGGAAGAGTCAAGCGACAAGGCGTCAAGCCGGTTGGACTGGTAAAGGTTGTAGGCCGTTGACGGCGTCTTCTGCACGCTCCAGCTGATCTTGGAGACTTTCACGTTCTTCTTGTCCCAGTAGTACTTGTTCTTGACCATCTTCCAGGACAAGTTAGACCCCGTCCAGCCCTTTTGCACGAAAGGCCCATTGTAGAGCATGTACTTTGAGGCCGTCCCGTACTTGTCCCCGTATTTCTTGACCGTCTTTTCCGATTGCGGGAAAAAGAGGGCAAAAGACATCAGGTGCTTGAAGTAAGGAATCCGCCGGTCCAGGCTGACGACCAGCTTGTAGTCCCCGTCCGCCTTCACGCCCAAGGAACTGACCGGCTTCTTGCCCGCCGTCACGGCCGCCGCGTTCTTGATGCCTTCAAACAGGTAGGCATATTCAGATGCCGTCTTGGGATCGCAGGTTCGGCGCCAGGAGTAAACAAAGTCCCTGGCCGTGACCGGACTGCCGTCACTCCACTTGGACTTGCGCAGGTAGAAGGTGTAGGTCCTCCCATCTTTGGACACGGTGCTCTTGGTGGCCAAGGCCGGCATCAGCTTCCCCTTCTTCCCCGTCCGGTACAAGCCTTCCATGGTGTTGCGCAGCTGGTCAAAGCTGACCGTATCTGAGGCCTTGGACATGTCGATGGTGGATATTTCCGCCCCCGTTGACCAGGAAAAGCTGTCCTTCTTCGCCGTGCTGGCGGACTTGCTCCCGCAGCCCCCCAGCAGAATTGCTGACAAAGCGCCAATGGCGCCAACTGCTAACTTTGAATAGCGCATTTTTGTTCCCTCTTTCACCTAGTGCCCGCTAAGCAGGCAGTCATTTAACTAGTCAATTTTGCTATGCTCCTCTTTTCTTGATTAAAATAATCTTAGAGTGAATTTAAGGAAATGTCAACGCTTGCAAGAGACTCGGAAAGTGATTCCTGCTAATTCAAGCAATTATTGATCTTTGGCTTTACTATTTGATTAATTTGCCGGGCTCTGCTTTTCTTTTTTATAAAAAATCGTTCTGAAACTTTTGCTTAGTTTCAGAGCGATTTGTTTTTCACGCGACTGCTTTATTTTCTTCTTAATTTTCAACCCGCTGACTGGTGATCAAGTCGGCGGCATTCTTTTCGGCCGCTTCCGTAACCCGGTTGCCGGCCATCATCGTGGCAATCATCTTCACGCTCTCAGCCTCATCCAGGGCCCTGACCTTGGTGAAGGTCTCCCCGTCTGCCACCTGCTTGCTGATGGCGAAGCGGTGGTCGGCGCTGGCTGCAACCTGCGGAGCGTGCGTGATGGCAATGACCTGCTTGTCCTGGGCGATGGCATGCATCTTCTTCCCGATGGCAGCGGCCACGCGGCCAGAGACCCCGGTGTCGATTTCATCAAAGACCATGGTCCCGACCGGCTCAACCTTGGAGAAGATGGACTTAAGGGCCAGGATCAGGCGGGACTGCTCACCGCCGGACACGATCTTGACCAGGGGCAGCAGCTCCTCGCCCGGGTTTGGCGCGATGTAGAAGGCCAATTCATCCGTCCCCTTGGCATTGTAGGTCGCGGACTTGGCAAAGTGCACGGAGAAGCGGGCCTTTTCCATGTAAAGGTCAGCCAATTCCTGCTTGATGTCGCGCTCCAGCCGCTGGCCGGTCTGCAGGCGCAGCTGGTGCAGCTTGGCCGCTTCATCATCAAGCTTTTCGGCCACTTGGGCGATCTGCTTCTTAAGTGCTTCTTCATCCAGGCCGCCGGTCTCAAACTGGCTGAGCTCTTTGGAAACCTTGCTGTAAAAGGCAAAAACGTCTTCCAGGCTGGGGCCGTACTTTTTCTTCAAATTGTTCAAGGTGTCCAAGCGGTCCTGGACAAACTGGTAGCGCTCCTCGTCAAATTCCATGCTGTCCATGATGTCGCCCAATTCACTTCTGGCATCGTTCAAGGAGTAGACGCCATCCGTAATAGACTGGGAAACGTTCTTGAAGTCCTTGTCCAGGTCAGCCAGCTCGTCCGCTGACCCCTGGGCATCCCCCAGAAGGGTTGACAGACCATGCTCATCGTCATCAAACAGCTGCATCAAGAAGCTGGCCTGCTGGGCGATCTTCTGGTAGTTGTTCAGCTTGTTGAATTCATCTTCCAGTTCCTGGTCTTCATTTGGATCTTCCAAATTGGCCTGGGTCAGCTCATCGACCTGAAACTGGAGGATGTCCTGCCTTTGCGCCAGCTCCTGGGCATCCTTTTGCAGGTGCGCCAGGCGGTCGGTCAGCTTGACCCAGACCTGGTAGTCAGCCTGGTACTTGACCAGCTCCTCTTTGAGCTCCTTGCCGGCATACTCATCCACCAGGTCAATCTGCCGTCTTTGGTCCATCAGCATCTGCTGGTCGTTTTGCCCGTGGATGTCGACCAAGTACTTGCCCATCTTGCCTAGGGCCGTGATCGTCGTCAGCTGGCCATTGATCCGGATGACGTTGCGCCCCTTGCTGGAGATTTCCCGGCTGATGATCAGATCGTCGCCATCCATTGGCAATCCGTATTCATCGGCGATTTCCGCCACCGCGGCCAGTTCTTCAGGCTTCAGGGTAAACAGGCCAGTCACGGTCGCCTTGCTTTGGCCGGAGCGGACCATTTCTTTTTGAGCCCGGTGGCCAAGCAGGAGGGACATGGCATCCATCATGATGGACTTGCCGGCCCCGGTCTCCCCGATCAAAACCGTCATTTGGGGCTGGAACTTGATCTTGAGATTTTTGATGATTGCGAAATTTTGAATGTCCAATTCAACAAGCATTGCTGCCTATCCTTTCTACAGGCCTTGGTCGGCCGCCGCGATCACGTCTTGGATCTGCCCGTCCCAGTAATTCACGCCGGGGTTGGCCAAATCCTTCTTCAAATGGATCAGGAACTCGATATTGCCTTTGCCGCCCTTGATTGGCGAATAGTCAATCCCCAAGACGTCAAAGCCGATCTTCAGGGCTGAGTCCATGGTATGGCGGATGACAGCCTCGTGCACCGCGTGGTCGCGGACGATCCCGTGCTTGCCGACGTTTTCCGGTCCGGCTTCAAACTGGGGCTTGATCAAGCAGACTGCCTCCCCCTGATCCTTCAGAATCTGGTACATTGGCGGCATGATCAGGTCCAGGGAAATAAAGGACACGTCGGTCATGGCAAAATCCGGCAGTCCCTGGGTAAAGTCGGCCGGCACTGAGTAGCGGAAGTTTTGCCGCTCCATGACCACCACCCGGGGATCATCGCGCAATTGCCAGGCCAGCTGGTTGTAGCCAACGTCCAAGGCGTAGACCAGCTTTGCCCCATTTTGCAGGGCCACGTCGGTAAAGCCGCCAGTTGAAGCGCCAATGTCCAGGCAGGTCTTGTCCTGTAAGTCGATGTCCCAGACCTTGACGGCCTTTTCCAGCTTAAAGCCGCCCCGGGAGACGTACTTCAAGCGATCCTGCTTGACGAAGAATTCCTCATCTTCCGGGAACTTTTCCCCGGCCTTGTCGATCCGCTGGTGGTTGTGGTCAGTGACCAGGCCCGCCATGATCGCCCGCTGGGCCTGAGATCTTGAGTTGAAAATACCTTTTGCCGCGAGCAATACGTCGGCACGTTCTTTTTTAGCCATTAAAGCACCTTCTGATACAGATCCAGGAAGCCCAAGAGGGCTTCCGCGCTTTCACCCGTCAAATCGCCTTGCGCCTGCTTGATCAAGTGGCGGAGGTCATTTCTGGTCTCGTCAACGCCCAGCATGGTCAAGGTGTTGTTCTTGCCCACTTCCTGGTCCTTGTGAGTGGCCTTGCCGGCTTCTTCCTGGCTTTCAACGACGTCGACCAGGTCGTCATAGATCTGGTAGGCCCGGCCAAAGTGCTTGGCAAAAGCCAGGTACTTCTCCTTGACCCCGCTTGGGGCTTGCCCGTAGACCGTGGCCATTTCCACGCTGGCCAGGATCAGGCAGCCGGTCTTGAGCCATTCCATCCGGTTGATGAATTCGGCATCATTGGCCACGGCCGCGTTGTTGGTTGAGTCGATGTCCAGGTACTGGCCGCCAACCATCCCATTTGGCCCCACGGCTTCAGTGATGATTTCCGCCAGCTCATAAGACCGGCTGCCTTGGGCGATCCACTTGATCCCCAAAGGCAAAAGGGCATCCCCGGCCAAGATGGCTTCCGCCTCGCCCCACTTCTTGTGGCTGGTCAGGCGGCCTCTTCTGTAATCGTCATTGTCCATGGCCGGCAGGTCATCATGAATCAAAGAGTAGGTATGGATCAGTTCAATCCCGCAGGCAATCCGCAATTCGCTTTCGCCGATTTCCCGGCCCAGGCTGTCCAGGGTCGCCAGAAAGAGCAAAGGCCGCAGGCGCTTGCCCCCGGCCATGACTGAATAAGCCATGATCTCGGCAATCTTTTGGTCATTGGTCTCCCCGTAGAGCTGCTTCTCCAAGAAGTCATTGATCAGCGGGGTGTACTTTGCTTGCAATTCTTTAAAAGTCGTCATTGTCTTCCCCTATTCCTTTGGCGCCGACGCGTCGGTTGGATCCAGCGGCTTTTCGTGGCCGTCGGCGTCAATCAGCTTGGCCACCGTGCTTTCAGCTGCCGTCAGCTGCTGCTTCAGGTCCTTGCTGATCTTTACCCCGGCTTGGAACTGGGTCAAGGCCTCATCCAGGGAAACCTGCCCATTCTCCAAGCTGGAGACGATCTGCTGCAGCTGCTGCAGCTCTTCTTCAAAATTGTTCTTTTTCTCAGCCATTTTCTTCTTCCTTTACTTCATCAATCGTTGCCTTGGCGCGTCCGTCCGCGAAGTGGATCTGGACCTGGCTGCCAGCCTGCAGCTGCTTAACGGAAACGATCATCTCATTGTCTTCATTCGTCGTATACGTGTAGCCCCGGCTTAGGGTCTGCAAGGGGCTAAAGTCATTCAGCTGCTGAACCAGCTGACCAAATTCGCTGCCCTTGCCCTCCAGCAGGTGCTTCATGGCCGTCACCAGGCGCTTGTCCAGGAAATCAGCCTGCTGAAGCAGCTGCATGACCCGCTTGTCAGGCGACTGGGCCTGCAGCCTTTGGGTCAGATTGCCTGCCCGCTGGCTGGCTCCCTGCAAGCGCAGCTTCATCAAGTCACCCATTCGCTGGGTGAGCATGTCGACCTGCTGGGCCTTTTGCTCATACAAGCGCTGGGGCTCGCGCATGACGACTGACGAGTCCAATCTTGCCAGGGCCTGCTTGCGGACCTCAATCACGGCGCGAATGCCGTGCAAAAGACGCGCCTGCAGCTGGGCCAGGTCAGTCAAGACGCTGGCCAGGTCAGGCGTGGCCAGTTCCGCAGCCGCGGTTGGGGTCGCGGCCCGGGCATCAGCGGCCAAATCGCACAAGGTCGTATCCGTTTCATGGCCAACCGAAGAAATGACTGGCATGTTCATGGCGTAGACCTGGCGCACGACGGCTTCTTCATTGAAAGGCCACAAGTCTTCCAGCGATCCGCCCCCCCGGCCAATGATCATCACGTCTACTTCGCTGCTTCTGGCCTGAATCTGCTGCATGGCCGCCACCAGACTGGCTGCGGCTTCCTCGCCCTGAACCTGGGCCGGATACAGGTCAATTTCCGCGTGCGGAAAGCGGCGGTTGGCCGTAACCATGATATCGTGGATGACCGCCCCGGAAGCCGAAGTAACCACGGCAATCTTGTCCGGGAAAAGCGGCAGGCGGCGTTTGTGATCGGGATTGAACAGGCCTTCGCTGCTCAGCTTCTTCTGCAGCTGCAGGAAGCGTTCATACAAGGCCCCAAGGCCGGCCGGCTCCATGGTGCGGGCATAAAACTGGTAGCTGCCCTGCACTTCATAGGTCGACACGCGCCCCGTCAGGTAGACCTTCATTCCCTCTTCTGGCTCAAACTTGACCTTTTCAAAGTCATTCCGAAACATGACCACGTTGATCTTGGCGTGGTCGTCCTTTAATGAAAAATACTGGTGTCCTCCCCGCCGGTAGCGGAAGTTGGACAGTTCACCCTGCAAAAAGACCTGGTGGAGAAAGTGGTCCTTGTCAAATTTTTGCCGGATGTACCAGTTTAAATCAGAGACGGTCAGGTACTTTTGCTCCCCTGGCCCTGTTTGCTTAATCGAGTCCATGCTGTCTCCTCGTCAACTTGATGACTTCTTCCATCAGAAATTCAACCGTGAGGGGACCGACGCCGCCAGGAACCGGCGTGATCCAGCTGGCCTTGTCCTTGACCTGGTCAAAGTCCACGTCGCCCATCAGCTGGCCATCTACCCGGTTGATCCCGACGTCGATGACCACCGCTCCTTCTTTGACCATCTCGGCTTTGATCATGTGGGGCTTGCCCACGGCTGATACCAGAATATCAGCCCGGCGGGTCAATTCGCCCAGGTCGCGCGTGTGCGAGTGCAAGATGGACACGGAAGCATTTCTTTCCAGCATCAATGCCGCCAAAGGCTTGCCCACGATATTGGAGCGGCCGACGATCACGGCATTCTTCCCGTTCAGATCAATTTGGTAGTGGTCCAAGAGGGCAATGATCCCCGCCGCGGTCGCTGGCTCAACGAAATGCTTGCCCATCCACAAGCGGCCAATATTGGCTGGCGTCAAGCCATCAACGTCCTTTTCCGGATCGATGCGCTCAATCACCTTGTCGACGTCAATCTGGTCGGGCACGGGCAACTGCACCATCAAGCCCGCGACTTCCGCATCGGCGTTGAGGCGGTCGATCAGCCTTAAGACGTCCTCTTCGCTCTCGTCTTCCGGCAGTTGGTAGACCACCTGCTTGATGCCGATCTTTTCGGCTTTCTTTCGCTTAGAGCGGACATAGACCTTGCTGGCTGGGTCCTCCCCTATATTAATTACACAAAATTTTGGATTTATGCCGTGGCTTTTTAAAGAATTCGTTTCTTCAGCCAAATTCCGGCCCAAATGCTGGGCCAAGGCTTTTCCATCTAAGATCTTTCCCAAGTTTTGCAGGTCTCCTTAACAAAAAAAGCCGGCAAAAATGCCGGCTTCCAAATTATTCTTGCACAAAATTTGCCAATAAGCCATTGATAAACGGCTTTGATTTCGGATCATCAAATTCATCGCACAGGTTCAATGCTTCATTGATCGCGGACTTGTCTTCGATGACTGTGCTGTGCAGCATTTCATAAAGAGCCACTTCCAAAATGGCCAGCGTGGTTTTGCTCAAACGTTCGATCCGCCAGCCTTGCTTCAGCTTGGAGGAGATCTTCTCGCGCAATTCGCCTTGGCAGGCAATCACGCCGGCGATCAGTTCCTTGCTGTAGTCTGGCAAGGCCTTGAGGTCCAGGGCAGACGCCACGCTCTGCTCAAGCTCCTCCACGCTCAGGCCTGGGTCTTGGTTGTACAGGTAAATGGCTTGCAGTGCAATCTTGCGACTTTGGTGTTGATTCATTACTTAGCTTCTTCTTCTTGATCAGGAAACAGTGGTTGATCGTCATCTTCGAAATTATGTTCATCTTCTGGGAAGACGAGACCAACAACGTGAACATTGATTGACTTCAAATTCATGTCGGTCATTTGCGCCAATTGCTGCTTGAGAGCTTCTTGGATCTTAGCAGCAACTGAAGGAACGTTTACGCCATACTTGAGGTAAACGTAGACATCAGCGGTCAAATCACCGTTTTCGTCAACCGTTACGCTAACGCCCTTGCCCCGATCTTCACGGCCCAGCACCCGGTTCAAGCCTGACTTCAGGCCGCCCCGCATGCCGGCAACGCCATCAACCTTCTTGGCTGAAATGCCCAGAATTACTTCCAGGACCGTCAAGTCAATCTTGATTTGGTCGCCATCGTCGTTGCCGCTTAAAACAATCGTAGAATTATCAGCCATTTTTCCACCTCAAAAAATCTTACTTAGCACGTGATACGTATGAACCATCACTAGTGTTGATCGTCAAAACGTCACCAACATTGATGAAGAATGGCACATTGACAACCAGCCCAGTTTCCATCGTAGCTGGCTTGCCACCACCGGAAGAGGTATCGCCGCGGATGCCTGGTTCGGTGTCAACGACTTCCAGGTCAACCGTGTTTGGCAGGTCGATCCCCAAAGTCTCGCCGTTGTGAGAAATTACGTTCACAACCATGTTTTCCTTAAGATACTTGGCTTCGTCAGTAATTTGGGCGTTTGGCACTTCCAATTGCTCGTAAGTGTTGGTATCCATGAAGACATAGCTTGCGCCGTCGTTGTACAGGTATTGCATTTCCCGGGTTTGAATGTCAGCAGTTTCCACCTTAGCCGTTGAACGGAAAGTGTATTCCTGAGTCGCGCCGGTCCGCAGACTCTTCAGCTTTGAACGGACAAAGGCGCTGCCCTTGCCTGGCTTAACGTGCTGGAATTCAACGATACGCCACAGATCGTTGTTGTATTCGATCGTCAGGCCGTTCTTGAATTCGTTAACAGAAATCATTGTCATCTGAAAATCCCCCATTTCTACATAATAAATTGTACCAATAAAGACTTGTTTTGACCACAAAAACTAATTCTAGAGGTGAATCAGTTCGTCCTTCGGCAGCGTCGTCAAGACTTCTGGCGTGTCGCCGTTGACCAAGATGTCATCTTCAATCCGGACCCCGCCTTCTGGCAGGTAGATGCCCGGTTCAACGGTATGCACGATGCCGTTTTCCAAGGTCGTGTCCCGGAAGAGAAAGGCTGGCTGGCACATTTCGTGAATTTCCAGACCAATCCCATGACCGATGCCGTGGCCAAAGTATTGACCATAGCCTTGCTCGTTGATGTAGCCGCGGGCCGCCTGGTCGACGTCCTTGCCCGTGTTCCCCGCCTTGGCCGCGGCAATCCCGCGGCGCTGGGCTTCATGGACGATCTTGTAGATCTTTTCCAGTTCTGGAGAAACGGAGCCGATCGCGTAGGTTCTGGTAATGTCGGCTGTATAGCCGTTGTAGGCGGCAGCGGCATCGATCACGACCAGTTCATGCTCTTGCATCAGCTTGTCGCTGGCTACCCCGTGGGCCCATGATGACCGGTAGCCTGAGGCCACGATTGAATCGTAGCCTGGGCCATCCCCGCCGTTAAGCTTGAAGAGGTAGTCAAGTTTAGCGCCTACGTCGCGCTCTTTGGCACCTGGCTTAATCAGCGGCAGAATGCCTTCAAAGGCAATCTGGGAAATCTCCACGGCCTTGCGCAAGGTGGCCAGTTCCAGGTCATCCTTGACATTGCGGACGCGTTCAACGATTTCGGCCGCCATGACCAGATCTACTTCCGGCAGCAGCTCCTTGATGGCCGCGAATTCGTAGGCTGAAACGAATTCAGCTTCCACTAAGACCTTCTTGGCCCCGGTAGCTTTGATCTGTTCGGCAATTTCGGCTGCTTCATGGCCGTGCTTCATAATGACGGTCAGTTCACCGACTGCCTGGCTCTTGATCTGCGGAGCAAAGCGGGAGTCGGACAGCAAAATCCGGTCGCCGTCTTTGGTCAGGATCAATTGCGCTTCTTCACCAGTAAAATTGGTCAAATAGCGATAGTTGGCCCGGTTGAAGACCAGCAAGGCATCGGCAGCTTGTTCTTTGATCAGTTCAGTCGTCTTGGCGATTCTGCGCGTCAAGAGGCTGAGCAGTTCTTCGTTTTTTGACATAAGCACCATCCTTTTATGAGATTTTCGTGATGCTTCTATTATACAAAAAATCGCTTACCACCGCTCGCCTGACTTGCAAAAGTCGTGATAAGTTTTTGCGATCCAAAAGAAAAAGCAGGCAGCTCTTGTGCTTCCTGCTCTTTGGTTGGCTGTTTAAATTATTCAGCGTCTTCTTCTGGCAAGACAGAAACTTGCTTCTTGTATTTGCCAAGACGTTCAAACTTAACAACGCCGGTAGTCAATGCGAACAAAGTGTCGTCGCCACCGCGGCCAACGTTCTTGCCTGGGTGGATCTTAGTACCGCGTTGACGGTAGATGATAGCACCGGCGTTTACAAGTTGACCGTCAGCGCGCTTTGCGCCCAAACGACGACCAGCTGAGTTACGACCGTTGGCAGTTGAACCACCACCCTTGTGGTGGGCGAGTAACTTTGCGTTTGAAAGAATGTTCATCATCATAGTGTTCACCTCTTACTAAGCTTCGATGCTCTTGACAGTAACCTTGGTGTAAGGTTGACGGTGACCGTACTTAGAGTGTGAGTGCTTCTTTGGCTTGTACTTGAAGGTTACGACCTTCTTTTCCTTGCCTTGCTTGTCTACAGAAGCAACAACCTTAGCACCTTCTACCAATGGAGTACCGACCTTAACGTCTTCACCATTGGCAACCAGGATTACTTGGTCAAAAACAACTTCTTCGCCAGCTTGAACGTCAAGCTTTTCAACGAAGATACTTTCGCCTTCGGCAACCTTGTATTGCTTGCCACCGGTCTTAATAACTGCGTACATTAGTACACCTCCGTGTAAATACTTAGACTCGCCATCAAAGGTGCCGCGGATTTCGCGGTCTTGCAAACCTCTTCTGTGCGGTTGCAGAATCGAGGTATCTCTCAAATTGCAACGTTCATAGTATAGCACGGGCAAGGGAATAAACTCAAGCTTTTTCTCTAAGTATATTGCTATTTTTTCCCAGCAAAATGCTATAAAATGGAAGGGTCAGAAGCTGCAGCCACGGCTGCAATATTAAGGAAAGGATTCCTTCATGAAGAAATTTTACGGCTACAAGCGCTGCTCCACTTCCAGGAAAGCCCAGAAGTGGCTGGACGAGCACGGAGTTGAATATGAGTTTCAAGATCTGGTAGCAAAGCCACCGGCCAAGGCTGACCTGGTCAAATGGCTGACCAAGTACCAGGACCGGGGCCTGCGCTACTTCTTTAACACCAGCGGCCAGCACTACCGGCAGCTGGGCTTAAAAGACAAGATCAAGGACATGACGATTGCTGAAGCCGCCGACATGATGGCCAAAGACGGCAAATTAATCAAGCGGCCGCTCTTGGTTGACGATAACCGCCTGACCTGTGGCTTTAAAGAAGCCGTTTACGAGGAGACCTGGAAGAAGTAACCATGGACGAACGCAAAATCTACACGCACTTTCTTTTTGACCTGGATGACACGATTTTTGACTTCCCAGCCGCGGAGCTGCACGGACTGGAGAAGGTCTACGCGGCTTTGGACATGAAGCTGAGCCATGAGGACCACCAGCACTACACTGCCTTCAACAAGGAGCTCTGGGATGACATCGATGCCGGCCGCTTGACCCGTGACGAGATGCAGGCCCGCCGCTTTCCAGAATTCTTCCAGAACGAATATGGCTTGCAGCTGGAAAACAATGCCGAGCTGGTCAAGATCTACCAGCAGGGCCTGGCTGAAAGCCATGAGCTCTTGCCCAACGCGGCCAAGGTCATCCGCCGCCTGCACCAGCAAGGCCACTACCTGGCAATTGTTTCCAACGGCCTGCTCAAGGTCCAGCAGGCCAAGCTGGCCGACGTGGGGCTCTTAGACTGCTTCAATGACCTGTTCATTTCCCGGGAGATCGGCCACATGAAGCCAAACCCGGAATTTTTTGAATACGTCCTGGCCCACTCCAAGTGCAACACCGCCAACACCCTGGTCATCGGCGACTCGCTTAAGACTGACATGCTGGGTGCCAAGCGGGCGGGATTGGACTCCGTCTGGTACAACCGCCACAAGCGGCCAAACCAGACCCTGGTCCACCCGACCTATACGATCAGCGACCTGCTTGAGCTGGAAGAAATCGTGAATGGCTAGACAACAACTGAATTTCCAAAAATAAAAGCTTTGGCGAAAACTCGTCAAAGCTTTTAATCTGCCCTAATTTTCGACAATCACGGCAATTGCCGCTTCCAGGCCCTTGACGATGGTTGCCAATGCCATTGACGGCGAGTTGGGCCGGCGGGTCACCTGTTCAGGAACGAACGGCACGTGAATAAAGCCGGCTTTAAGCTGGGGGAATTCCTGCTCGCGCAAGTATTGCACCTGATACATCAGGTGGTTGCAGACAAAAGTTCCAGCCGTAGTTGAAACCTTGGCCGGCACGCCTGCCTTCCGCATGGCACTCACCAGCTTCTTGACCGGAAACTGGGTAAAGTAGGCTGCTTGCCCGTCTGCCTGGATCACCTGCTCGACTGGCTGCTGGCCGGCATTGTCGGGAACGCCCGCGTCGTCATAGTTGATCGCGACCAGTTCCGGCGTCAGGCAGGCCCGGCCGCCGGCCTGGCCCACGCACAAGACGCAGTCAGGCTGCTCCTTGATGATGGCCTCCCGGACGACTTGCGCTGACCGGCCAAAAACGGTCGGCACTTCCAGCTTGATCACGGCCGCGCCGCTGATCTCATCTGGCAGCTGGAAGACCGCCTGGCTGGCCGGATTGACTTTCTGCCCGTCAAAAGGGTCAAAGCCGGTGACCAGGATTTTCTTTGTTTCGCTCGTATTAGCCATTTTAGTCCCCCAATGCCTGCCGCAAGTCGGCAATCAAGTCATCCGGATCCTCCAGGCCAACCGACAAGCGCAAGAGCTTGGTCGTGATCCCCAGGCGGACGCGCTGGTCTGCTTCCACGTCATCGTGGGTCTGGTAGTAGGGAATGGTGATCAGGCTTTCCGCCCCGCCCAGACTTTCCGCGAAAGTGATCACCTTGACGCTGTTCAAGACCCGCTCGACTTCTGCCTCGCTGTCCAAGTAGAAGGAGATCATGCCGGCCTTGCCAGGATACAGGACTTTTTCCACGTGCGGGGCGGTTTCCAGGAACTTGGCGATCTTCTTGGCGCTGGCGGTATGCTGCTTCATTCTTAGCGGCAGGGTCTTCAAGCTTCTGGTCAGCAGCCAGGCATCAAAGTTGGACATGGTATCGCCGACCGTGATCGTGAACTGGAAGTAGTCATCTGCCAGCTTTTCATCCTTGACGACCACGATTCCGCCCAAGATATCGTTGTGCCCGCCCAGGTACTTGGTGGCTGAATGAATGACTACGTCAGCGCCCTCCGTCAGTGGCTTTTGGTAATAAGGCGTGTAAAAAGTATTGTCGACCGCGACGATAATGTCCTTGTTGTAGGCGTGAACGGCAGCAGCGATCTGCTGGATGTCCAGTTTCTTCATGGTTGGATTGGACGGGGTTTCCAGCCAGACGATCCGGGTCTTCTCGTTCAACAGATTGACCAAATCCGCCACTTTCCGTCCGTCCCACTGCTTGAAAATTACGCCGTAGTGACTTTCAACGTGGCGGAAGTAGCGGAAGTCGCCGCCGTAAAGGTCATCCAAAGAAACCAGCTCATCGCCCGTGTGCAGGACGCTCAAGACCAGCTGGATGGCCGCCATCCCGCTGGCCACGGCAAAGCCCTGGCAGCCCTCTTCCAAAGCGGCCAAGGTTTCTTCAACCACCTTGCGATTGGGCGCTTCAACCCGAGAGTAAGTGTAGCCCCGCAAGCGGTCAAAAGTTATTGCCTGCTGCAAATCCGGATGGCGGTAGCAAGCCGACAGATAGATCGGCTGGGAGACGGGGTTGGCCCCGTCCTTGATTGAGCCGGCTTCGGCCACGATCGTTTCAAACGCGCGCTTGTCTTTTTCAGTCATTGTGCTCTCCTATTTCCTAATAATCTGTAAAAAACATTTCCATTAGCGTGCCAGCTTGGCTTTATCCAAGGCCTGCTTGATGTCGCTCAGCAGGTCGCTGGCGTCTTCAATGCCGACTGAGAAGCGGATCAAACCCGGCTTGATCCCCGCGGCCAGCTGCTCTTTTGGCGAAAGCTCAGCATGGCTCATCTTGCTTGGCAGCTCAACCAGGCTTTCCACTGCGCCCAGGCTGACGGCCAGAGCAAAAATTTCCAGGGAGTTGACGAAGACGACCGGATCATAGACTTGATCGTCCAATTCACAAGAGAAGACACCGCCAGCGCCAGCTGCTTCCTGCTTGAGCTCGGCATAGCCGGCCAGGTCCGGGTCGCCTGGATAGTAGACCTTGGCAATCCCTGGCAGCTTCTTGAAGAAGTCCACCAGCTTCAAGACGTTCTCCTGCTGGCGGTCCAGACGAATGGCCAGGGTTTTGATCCCGCGGCCCAGCTCATTTGAGTCTTCCGGCGACAAGATGCCGCCGATCGCGTTCTGCACGAAGTAGACCCGCTTGGCCAAGTCCTGGCCCTTGACGATCACGGCCCCGGCACTGACGTCTGAGTGGCCGGACAGGTACTTGGTAGCTGAATGCACGACGATGTCCGCCCCATACTTGAGGGGGTTGAGCAGGTAAGGACTGAGAAAAGTGTTGTCAACGATCGTCAGCAGGCCATGCTTTTGGGCCACTTCGGCAATCCCCTTGACTGGCGTTACCTGCAGCAAGGGATTGGTGACCGGCTCAAAGTAGATGGCCTTGGTGTTGGCCTGGATGGCCCCTTCGACCGCGCTTAGGTCTCTGGTGTCAACCGCGGTCAGCTCAAGTCCCCAGTCCTCAAAAAACTGGTGGAGAATTCTGAAGGTCCCCCCATAGATCTGATCGCCCACGATAATGTGGTCGCCGGCTTTAAAGATGGCCAAGGCGGCATGAATCGCCGCCATGCCTGAGCCAAAAAGAAAGGCCGCGTCTCCGCCTTCCAGATTGGCCAGCTGCTCTTCCACCGCTTGTCTGGTCGGGTTGCCCGAGCGGGAGTAGTCGTACTTCACCGGCGCCCCGATTTTAGGGTAGCGGAAGGTCGTGGCTTTATAGATCGGCACCGTCACTGAACCAGTCTCGTCTTCACTTTCAATTGGCACATGAACCAAGCGCGTATTGAAGCCCTGCATGTAAATCCTCCATTCATTAAAAAAGTCCCTAGGCCACTGGCCTAGGGACGAATCATCGCGTTACCACCCTTGTTTGCCGGATATGACTTGAAAGCACAAAAACTAATGCAAAAATCCCAGTCAGACCGGCCTCAGCATCCAGATGAATGCTTGAGAGGATAACGTCTCCTAACGGGCAAGCAGCCGGCAGACCCCTTGCCATAGCTCCGAGCTCATCTTCAAAAGAAGTCCCCTCCCGCCTTCTCACCAGCAGCGGTCACTGTTGAGGCAGCTTCTTCCTACTCTTCTCATCAACGCTTAAACTATTTTAATTTAAAACTCATTATACTGGCTTTTTCCAACTTCTTCAAGCAATAGTTAGCATTTTGCCCAGCAAAAACGCCAGGCGAGATGCCTGGCGTTTGTTTTTAACTGATTTGCTGCTAACCGCCCAGGTATGCCTTTTGGACGGCTGGGTCATTGAGCAGGTCATGGCCGGTCCCGGACATCTTGACTTCCCCAGAAGCCAGAACGTAGCCGCGATCCGCGATTGACAGGGCCTGCCGCGCGTTTTGCTCAATCAAGAGCACGGTCATGCCTTCCTTGTTGATGCTCTTGACGATATCGAAAATTTCTTGAATGTAGATTGGCGCCAGCCCCATTGACGGCTCATCCAGCAAAAGGACCTTTGGCCGGGCCATCAAGGCTCTGGCCATGGCCAGCATCTGCTGCTCACCACCGGAAAGGGTCGCCGCGTCCTGCTTAAGCCGCTCTTTCAGGATCGGGAAGCGCTTGAACATGGCTTCCATGTCCTTTTCAATCCCGTCCTTGTCCTTTCTCAGGTAGGCCCCCAGCTGGAGGTTTTCCTTGACGGTCATCCCCGCAAAAATCCGCCGGCCTTCAGGGACCTGGGAGATTCCTTCCGCCACGATCTTTGGGGCGCTCATCTTGGCAATGGACCGGCCTTCAAACAGGATATCGCCGCTGGCTGGGTGCAAAAGACCGGAAACGGTCTTCAAAATCGTTGACTTGCCGGCACCGTTGGCCCCGATCAAAGTGACGATTTCCCCCTTCTTCAAGTCGAAGCTGACGTCACGGACGGCCTTGATGGCCCCGTAGTTGACTGACAGATGGTCGACTTTAAGCATGGTTTCTGCTGTTTCAGGCATTTGTTCCACCTCCGAGGTATGCGTTGATGACGTCTGGGTTGTTTTGAATTTCCTGAGGCGTCCCTTCGGCCAGAAGCTTGCCTTCCGCCAAAACGTAGATTCTTTCCGCCAGCTTCATGACCAGCGACATGTCGTGCTCGATCAACAGGACGGCAATCCCGTATTCAGTCTGGATCTTCTTGATCAGCTTGGTCAAGTCGGCCGTTTCTTCCGGGTTCATCCCGGCTGCTGGCTCGTCCAGGCAGATGATCTTCGGGTTGGTGGCCAGGGCGCGGACGATTTCCACCTTCCGCTGAACCCCGTAAGGCAGGTTGCCGGCTGGGAAATACATTACGTCTTCCAGTTCAAAGTCCTTCAACAGGCGCTTGGCATGCTCTTCCATGGAAGCTTCCGTCTTGTAGAAGCTTGGCAGACGCAGGACTGCCGTGAAAAAGCCTTCCTTGTATTGGTTGGTCAAGGCAATCAGGACGTTTTCCAAGACTGATAGTTCTGAGAACAGTCTGATGTTCTGGAAGGTCCGGGAAATTCCCATTTGGGCTACCTTGTAAGCCTTGGTGTTTTTCTTGACCTCATAGCCACCGATGGTAACCGTGCCTGAGGTTGCTGGCGCGACGCCAGTCAAGCAGTTGAAGAAGGTCGTCTTGCCCGCCCCGTTGGGGCCGATCAAGGCCACCAATTCCTTGGCGTCAACGTGGAGAGAAACGTCGTCAACTGCAGTCAAACCGCCGAACACTTTGGTAATATGCTCTGCGTTCAATGCTTTGGTCATGCTTCTGCCTCCTTACTTGTCTTCTTCTTTTTGCACTTCGGCCATATCGCCGTCCTGCTTTCTGGTGAACAGGCGCTTGAATGAGAATTCCCACTTGCCGAATAGACCGCCTGGCTTGAAGATCATGATCGCGATCAAGGCGATAGCGTAGAAGACCATCCGCAGAACGCCCAAGCTTTGCAGAGCCGTGTCAAGGACGCCCAGCAGGATCGTAGCCACGAAAGTGCCAGTGATGCTGCCCAGACCACCAAGCACGGCGTAGATCAGAATCGTAATTGATTCCATGATCCCGAAGCTGGATGGCACGATGGTCTGCAGGTATGAAGCGTAAAGTGAGCCGGCGATGGCTGCCGTAGCGGCACCCAAGACAAAGGCCCCCAGCTTCCACTTAGTGGTGTTGACCCCCATGGCTTCAGCGGCAATTTCGTTTTCACGAATGGAGATGACTGCCCGCCCGTCGCGGCTGTGGATGAAGTTGACGGTCACGATCGTCGTCAAGCAGACGAAGATGTAGACCACGTCCCAGGTCGCGAACTGCGGAATGTTAAACAGACCAGCCGCGCCGTTGGTAATCTTCAGGTTGTTGATCACGATTCTGATGATTTCAGCCGCGCCCATCGTCGCGATGGCGAAGTAGTCGCCGTGCAGACGCAAGGTTGGAATCCCGACGATCAAAGCAACGATGATTGAAATGACGACGCCGACCACGATAGACAGGTAGAAGCCGCCAGCGGTGCTCATCGTCTGGGTCAAGATCCCAGTTGAGTAGGCACCCAGGGCCATAAAGCCCGCGTGGCCCAGGGAGAATTGCCCTGAAAAGCCGATAACCAGGTTCAAGCCGACCGCCAAAATAATGTTGATCCCGATGGTGACGAGCATGTTTTCAATAAAAGTATTGATCACGCCCGCCAGCATCAAAGAGTTGATCAGGTAGAAGCCCGCGACCATCACGAGCAGCCAGCAAAGATTGTATTTCCAATTCTTCTTCATCTGACTCACCCCTTCTAAACCTTTTCAACTTGCTTCTTGCCAAACAGACCGCCTGGCAGAACCAACAGAATCACAATCAAGACCAGGTAGACCGCGGCGTCTCTGAAGGCTGAGAAGCCCAGAGCCGTAACCCCGGTTTCCAAAAGCCCAATCAAGAAGCCACCAACGGCAGCCCCAGGGATGGACCCGATCCCGCCGAGGACGGCGGCAACGAAGGCCTTGATGCCTGGCGTCATCCCCATCAGGGGGTCAATTGAGTTGTAGTAGAGCCCGATCAAGACGCCGGCGGCCCCAGCCAAGGCTGAGCCGAGGGCAAAAGTGATCGAAACCGCGTGATTGATGTTGATCCCCATCAGGCTGGCCGCGTCGTAGTCAGTTGAGACTGACCGCATGGCCCGGCCGACTTTAGTGTAGTTGATGATCCACATCAAGCCGAACATCAAGATGATGGTCGTCACCAGAATGATCAGCTGAATGTTGGAAATGGTCACCCCGCCCAAGTCAAAGGCCTTGCGCTTGATTACCTGCGGGAAGTTGCGCGTGTCTGATGAGCAGAGGTAGGACATCCCGTTTTCCAGGAAGAAGGAAACCCCAATGGCCGTGATCAGGGCCGCGACGCGGGGCGCGTTTCTTAATGGCCGGTAGGCTACCGCCTCAATAATCACCCCGGCCAAGCCGCAGGCAATCATAGCAGTAATCAAGGCGGTGAAGAAACCGAAGTGCAGGTAGTTGATCGTGTAGTAGCCCCAGTAAGCGCCGAGCATGTACACGTCGCCGTGGGCAAAGTTCAGCAGCTTGGAAATGCCATACACAATCATGTATCCCAGCGCCAGCAAGGCATAAATGCTGCCGAGCGAGAGACCATTGATTAATTGCTGGAGAAAAGTTTGCAAAATTCAAAACCTCCTTGAATTGTCTGCGCTATGCTTCTAGAGCTTTTTATCCAATCGTCAATTTTCGAAAACAATTACAACAGTAAACCGAAATCAGTTAAAAATCAGTCATAAATTTGTCAATAAGCAATTACTTAACAGTGTAGGCCTTGGTTACGGCACCCTTTTCCATTTCTTCAACAACAACGGACTTTTGT
Organism: Lactobacillus sp. 23-2; assembly: GCF_044902225.1. NCBI lineage: Bacteria > Bacillati > Bacillota > Bacilli > Lactobacillales > Lactobacillaceae > Lactobacillus > Lactobacillus sp. 23-2. The sequence goes on from NZ_JAOQBX010000001.1 coordinate 189,799, forward strand.
GGGTTGTGCTTGGAGTCCATGGTGATGTTCCCGGTAACGCCCTTGAAGTTCTTCAGAGATGCCAGACCCTTTTGGACAGCGCTTGAGGAAACTTCGCCTTCCTTCTTGGCTGCTTCAACGACCATGTTGACTGAGTCGTATGCCAGTGAAGTAAAGGTTGCTGGTTCTTCGCCGTACTTAGCCTTGTAAGCCTTCATAAACTTCACGACTTGTGGTTCCTTAGACTTGGTTGAGAAGTGAGTCGTGTAGTAGATGTTTGAGGCGTTCTTCTTGCCAGCGATTTGGGCCAGCTTTGGTGAGCCCATACCGTCGGCACCAACCATTGGCACGCTGATCCCCATTTCGCGGGCTTGCTTGACAACCAGACCGATTTCAGTGTAGTAGCCTGGCAGGTAGATTGCGTCAGGCTTCTTGTTCTTAACCGTGGTCAGAGTTGAGTTGAAGTCCTTGTCACCAGCTTGGAAGTATTGGGTAGTTACAACCTTGCCGCCAAGCTTCTTGAATTCAGCTGAGAAGGACTTGGTTAAGCCAGTACCGTAGTCAGTTGAGTTGTCGGCAACGATCGCAACCTTGCGCTTCTTAAGCTTGTTGTACATGAATTCGGCAGCCTTCTTCCCTTGGTACGGGTCGATGAAGCAGGCACGGAAGGCATACTTTTGCGTTTGGCCAGACTTGGTTTGGGTAAAGGCAGCTGCAGTAGCTGAAGGACCAACCATTGGCACGCCGGCCTTGGTTAAGTTGGCGATTGAAGCCGTTGCGTAGGCAGTGGCGGCTGGACCAACTTGTGCCACGACCTTGTTGGAGTTGACCATTTGCGCGGCAACAGATGCGGCAGTTGAAGTGGATGACTTGTTGTCGGAAACGTAAAGCTTGATCTTATAAGTCTTGCCGCCGATCTTCACGCCACCCTTCTTGTTGATTTCGTCGGCTGCTAAAGTGGCACCCTTCTTTTCTTGCTGGCCGTAGCTGCCGGCAGCACCGGAAAGTTCCAGGTTAAGGCCGATGCGGAACTTGTTGTCGCTGGTCTTGTTCCCGCCGTTAGAAGCGGTCTTGGCAGTGGCACAGCCAGTCAGTGCGGCAGCTGACATCATCGTAGCAGCAGTTAATCCAAACATTTTCTTAAAATTCATGGTAGATTCCCCTCTCAGTACAACATGATAATTTTTCTGATTGTCTTAGTTTAAAATTAAAAAGTCTTCACTCAGCCTTGAGTGAAGACTCATCAAATTCCCTCTTGAGCTCACTCACAGACTTGCTAAAGAAGAGCTCGGGCGACTCCGGGCTCTAGCCAATAATTTGCAAGCGAGCTATGACATTCGCTGAGAACATCATTGCATTATTCCTTTGTTGACACATTTGCTTTTCCATGATTTTCTCAGCTCCTTTTAATCTTAAGTTGTTTATATTCTATGTAATCTCCGGGGGATTGTCAACGGTTTTTATTATTTTTCTCTCATTTTTGTTTTTAATCAACCTTTTGCTTGTACTCGCTTTATGTGCTTCGACCAGAGTCTAACTTAAATGTTGCTTTAGCTAATTTTATCTTCAAAAAATTAAAAAATACCGGACGATTCTCATAATCAACAGATGATAATAAGTAAAAAATAAGAGAACCGCCTGCGCGGTCCTCTCATAAGTGTCGATATTAATTGATTTGGAGTGTGTCTGTTAGTTGATAAAGTTGGTAATTGTCTTGATTATCGATGAAAAAATAGATAAAGATGGCTTAATAGGTCTTGCCAGTTGCTCTAGCGCCAATGTCGCGGCGGTAGAAGCATTCTGGCTCATCAAGCTTGGCCAGGTAGTCGTAGACGTGCTTTTGGGCAGCGTCCAAGCTGGCAGCTTCAGCACGGACCATCAAGATCCGGCCGCCATTGCCCTTCAGGTCAGTCAGAGGGCCCTTGACGTTGGCATAGTCGATGGCAATCCCGTCTTCAGCCGGCAAGGTTCCCAGCGCCTGGCCCTTGACCGGGTTCTTTGGGTAGCCCTTGGCGGCCAGAATGACGCCCAGGATGGCCAGGTCATTTTCCTTGACCTCTGGCATTTCCTCATCGTTGACGTTGGCATCGATCAATTCGGCAAAGTCAGTGGCCAGGCGGGGCAAAACGACTTCAGTTTCAGGGTCGCCCAGACGAACGTTGTATTCGATCATCTTTGGCCCCTTCTCAGTCATCATCAAGCCCAGGTACAAGACCCCATGGTAGTTGTAGCCGCCCTTTTCCAAGCCTTTGGCGGCCGGCTTGACCAGTTCATCAATGATGGCTGCTCTTTGCTCAGCCGTCAATTGCGGGACTGGGCTGTAAGAGCCCATGCCGCCAGTATTTGGTCCCTTGTCGCCGTCATAGGCCCGCTTGTGGTCTTGGGCGACTGGCAGCAGACGATATTCGCCATTTTGCATGACGGCGAAGACTGAGTATTCCGGACCGGTCAAGAATTCTTCCAGAACGACCCGCTTTTGCCCGTTGTCGAACATCCAGCGCAGGGTTTCCTTGGCCGTTGACTCGTCTTCCGCGATTACGACCCCCTTGCCGCCGGCCAGGCCGTCTTCCTTGAGGACGACCGGCAGGCCAAAGTCGCTCAAAGCCGCGATGGCGCTGTCGGCGTCTTCGTAGCTTTCATAGCGTGGGTGCGGCACGTCGTACCTTTCCATGAACTTCAGGGCATAGTCCTTGGACCCTTCCAATTGCGCGGCCCGCGCGTTTGGCCCGAAGATCTTCAAGCCAAAGGCCTGGAAATAGTCGACAATGCCGGCCACCAGGGCATCTTCTGGGCCGACAAAGGTCCAAGCCACCTGGTGGGCAATCGCAAAGTCCTTCAAGCCCTTGAAGTCGTCTTCAGGAATGTCCACGGCCTCTACGCCGATGCTTGCCAAGCCGCTATTGCCAGGTGCCACGTAGACTTTGGCAACGTGCGGACTCTTCTTCAAGGCCCGGGCCACCGCGAATTCGCGGCCGCCTGACCCAACGACTAAAATGTTTAAATTATCTTTCATGATGCTTGCCTTTTAGTGTCTAAAGTGACGCACGCCAGTGAAGACCATGGCAATGCCGTACTTGTTGGCCATGTCGATTGATTCTTGGTCGCGCACAGAGCCACCAGGCTGCACGATAGCCTTGATGCCATGCTTGCCAGCGTATTCAACGCAGTCGCTGAATGGGAAGAAGGCGTCAGAAGCAATGACTGCCCGCTCGTCAAGGGCATCGCCAGCGTGGTCGATGGCAATCTTTTCAGAGTCGATCCGGTTTGGCTGTCCTTCACCAACGCCCAGGGTCCGTTCGTCGTTGGCAACGACGATCGCGTTTGACTTGGCGTGCTTGACTGCTTTCCAGGCAAACATCAAAGACTTGAGCTGGTCTTCGGTTGGCTTGACGGCAGTTACGCATTCCCAGTCGCTGGCATCTTCGGCCAGAACGTCTTGGTCCTGCATCAAGAGACCGCCCATGACTGAAACGGTTTCGTGGCGGGTTGGCTCATCCTTCTTGGAGAAGTCCAACTTCAGGATCCGCATGTTCTTCTTCTTGGTCTTCAAGGCTTCCAGAGCGTCTTCATCGTAGTCTGGCGCAATGATGATTTCCAGGAAGATCTTGTGCATCTTCTTGGCCGTTGCCAGGTCAACCTTCCGGTTCAAGGCAATGACGCCGCCGAAGATAGAGACTGAGTCAGCCTCGTAGGCTCTGTCCCAAGCTTCTTCCAAAGTGTCCCCTTGGCCAATGCCGCATGGGTTCATGTGCTTCATGGCTACAACGGTTGGCTTGTCGGCAAATTCGCGGATGCAGCGCAGGGCTTCATCAGCGTCCTTGATGTTGTTGTAGGACAATTTCTTCCCGTTCAGCTGCTCAGCTTCCAGGATTGAGTAGCTCTTTGGCAGGGCGTCTTCGTAGAGCCAAGCCTTTTGGTGACCGTTTTCCCCATAGCGCATGGTTTCCTTCAGGTCGTAGGTCAAAGTCAGCTTTTCAGGTGCTTCCACGCCGACTTGCTTTGACAGGTATTGGGAAATCAAGGCGTCGTATGAAGCCGTCAGACGGAAGGCCTTGGCTGCCAGCTCAGCTCTGGTTTCCAGAGTGGTTGCGCCATTTTCCTTGATTTCTTCCAGCACCTTGTCGTAGTCAGCCTTGTCGGTCACGATGGTGACGTCGCGGTAGTTCTTGGCAGCTGAGCGGACCATGCTCGGGCCGCCGATGTCAATGTTTTCGATGGCGTCAGCCAGGGTTACGTCCGGCTTTTCAATCGTCTGCTTGAATGGGTACAGGTTGACGCAGACCAGGTCGATTGGCGTAATGTGGTGCTTCTTCAAGGTTTCCACGTGGCTTGGCAACTCGCGGCGGGCCAGGAGGCCACCGTGGATGTAAGGGTTCAGGGTCTTGACGCGACCGTCAAGAATTTCCGGGAAGCCAGTAACGTCTTCAACGGAAATCGTCTTTACGCCAGCTTCGTCAAGAACCTTCTTGGTGCCGCCGGTTGAGACGATTTCAAAGCCGTTTTCTTCCAGCCCCTTGACAAAGGGTACCAAGTTGCTCTTATCTGATACGCTTACCAATGCACGCTTCATTTGTTTATTGGACTCCTTTATTTCTGCTTCAAACTTAGTCAATACATCCTTGAGGGCAGCTGGATAGAGCTCGTGCTCACAAGCATGCAGCCGCGCCTCAAAGGTTTCTTCAGTGTCGTCATCCTTGATTGGCACGTGCTTTTGCGCGATGACCGGACCATCGTCCAGGCCAGCATCAATATAGTGCACGGTTACGCCTGAACGCTCAGAGCGATCTGCAAAGGACCGTTCGATCGCGTGCAGACCTGGATAGTCCGGCAGCATGGCTGGGTGCAGGTTGACGATGCGCCCTTCATAATCATTCAAAATCGTTGGCCCGATGACCCGCATGTAGCCGGCCATGGCAATAAAATCGATCCGGTATTCATGAAGCACCTGGAGGATCTTCTCCTCATATGCCTGCTTGCCGCCACAAGACTTGACCGTAAAGGTCACGACTGGAGTGTTGAACTTCTCAGCCCGCTTGATCACGGGAGCGTCTGGATGGTCGCAGAAGAGCAAGGCCAGCTCGCCTGGCAGGTCGCCAGACTGAAAGCGTTCGGCCAGGGCTTCATAATTGGTACCGTTGCCTGATGCAAAAATCGCTACTCTCATTGTTCTTTTCTTACCTATTTGATAACTACTTTTTCAGAACCTTCAGCCCGCTTTTGCAGCTGGCCAACTTCAAAGACCTTTTCGCCCTTGGCGGCCAGGGCCTGCTTGGCTGCTTCCTTTTGCTCAGCTGGCACGGCCAGGATCATGCCCAGGCCCATGTTGAAGGTTTGCCAGCAGTCTTCCAGAGACAGGCCGCCAATTTCTTGCAGATACTTGAAGACGTCTGGGACCTCCCAAGTGCCTGCATGAATTTCTGCCTGCAGGTCGTCAGTAAACATCCGCGGGACGTTTTCAATCAAGCCGCCCCCGGTAATGTGGGCCACGCCGTGTACCAGCCCCTGCTTAATGGCTGGCAGAACGGACTTGATGTAGATTCTGGTTGGGGCCAGCAAGGCTTCGCCAACGGTCTTGCCGTTAAGGGCGGCTGGCTGGTCGGTCAATTTGACCGCGTGGTCCTTAAAGAGGATCTTGCGCACCAAGGAGAAACCGTTGGAGTGAACGCCAGTTGAAGCCAATCCCAGCAGGACGTCGCCGGCTTGCGGAGTCGACTGGCTGAGCAGGCGGTCTTTTTCCGCCACGCCGACCGTAAAGCCGGCCAGGTCGTACTCATCAGCGGCATACATGTCAGGCATTTCCGCGGTTTCCCCGCCGATCAGGCTGCAGCCTGCCTGCCGGCAGCCTTCCGCCACGCCGGAAACGACTTCAGCCAAGAGGGCTGGGTCGTTGTGGCCACAAGCAATGTAGTCCAGGAAGAAAAGCGGTTCTGCCCCTTGGGCCAGGACGTCGTTGACGCACATGGCGACGACGTCGATCCCGACCGTATCGTTCTTGCCCATCTTTTGCGCGATCATCAGCTTGGTACCGACCCCATCAGTCCCGGAAACCAGAACTGGGTGCTGGTAGCCCAATGAATCCAGGTCAAAGAGGCCGCCAAAGCCACCAATATTCCCGACATAGCCAGGCCGCTTGGTCGAAGCAACCGCGCCCTTGATCCGGCGCACCAATTCATAACCCGCGTTGACGTCAACGCCAGCATCTTTGTAACGATTCACGATTATTCACCTTTGCTTTGTCTTTGCTTCTTCAAGACTTCTTCAACTGGCACGACGTGCAACGGAGCCTTGATTTGATCTTCGTAGTCATATAAAGGAGTCGGGTACTTGCCGTCGAAGTAGGCCACGGTCAAGCCGCCATTTGGCGCGTCGCCCGCATCAGGGATATTGATGGCCTTGATCAGGCTTGGAATGGACAAGAAGCCCAAGCTTTCGGCGCCTATGATCCGCCGCATGTCTTCAACGCTGTACTTGGCCGCCATCAGGTCCTGACGCTGTGAGATGTCGATCCCATAGAAGTGCGGGTACTTGAAAGGCGGTGAGGCAATCCGCATGTGCACGGACTTGGCCCCGGCTTCCTTCAGCATCTGCACGATCTGCCGAGAGGTGGTCCCGCGGACGATTGAGTCGTCAACGACTACCACGTTCTTGCCGGCAACCACCCCGCGGACGGCAGCCAGCTTCATCTTGACCCCGCGCTCACGCAGAGCTTGAGTTGGCTGAATGAAGGTTCTGGCGATGTACTGGGACTTGATCAAGCCCATTTCGTATGGCAGGCCAGCAGCTTCCGCATAGCCAGTCGCGGCTGACAGTGAGGAGTTTGGCACCCCGATGACCATGTCGGCATCCTTTGGCGCTGGCTGCTCTTTAGCCAGCAGCATCCCCATCCGCTTGCGGGCGGTGTGGATGTTGACCCCGTGCATGATTGAGTCAGGCCGGGCAAAATAGATGTATTCCATGGAGCAGACGGCCAGCTGGGTTTCGGTCGTGTAGCGGTCGATCTTCAGGCCATTCTTATTGATGATCAAAAGCTCGCCTGGCTGCACGTCACGGATCAGCTTGGCATGAACCGCGTCCAGGGCACATGATTCACTGGCTACCACGTATGCCCCGTTGTCCATTTGGCCTAAGACCAATGGCCGGAAGCCGTTCGGGTCCAAGGCCGCGTAAAGGGTGTCCTTAGTCATCAAAAGGAAGGCAAAGCCCCCCTTGACTTCGTTCAGGCTGGCCTTCAAGGCTTCAATGAACGGCATGCGGACCTTGCGTCTGATCAGGTGGATTAGAATTTCCGTGTCAGAGCTTGACTGGAAGACTGAGCCTGAGTCCTCCAAGCGCTTCTTCAAGGTCTTGGCATTGGTCAAGTTGCCGTTGTGGCAAAGCGCGATTTCGCCATCTTGGAAGTGGAACAGGAATGGCTGCACGTTGGCAAATGAGTCTGAGCCAGCGGTACCATAGCGCACGTGGCCGATGGCCATGTTCCCTTGCAAGAATTCCAAATCGGCTGGGTTTGAAAAGACTTCTGACAGAAGCCCCCGGTCACGGAACTGGCGCAGCTTGCTGCCATCGCTGGAAACGATGCCGGCGCCCTGCTGACCGCGGTGCTGCAAGGCATGCAGGCCAAAGTAGGTTACGTTGGCCGCGTCAGGCACGTTATAGACGCCAAATACGCCACATTCCTCGTTTAATCCTTTGATTTCATAAGGCATGGAACTGCCCCTCCCCAAATATCTTTCAGTTCAGCAACTGCCAATTCAGCAGTCTGATCTGCTAATTGAACCTTCAGCGTGCTGCCGCCGGTCGTACCAATCTTGACCGCGTCTTTGCCCAAAGCCTTGGCAAATTCGGCTTCGTCTGCTGGACGCACGCTGACGAGCAGGCGGCCTGGAGTTTCGCTGAAGAATTCAGCGCTGGTCAAGTCGCTCTTGATTTCGGCCCCGATGTCATGGCCAAATGAGCTTTCAGCCAAAGTTGCGGCCAAGCCGCCTTCACTGAGGTCGTGGGCGCTGGCTACGCGGCCAGCTTCCATTTCCGCCAGAAGCTTTTGCTGGTAAGCGTGGATGTGGTCCAGGTCCAAATCATTCAAAGTGCCGGAGATTTCGCCAGTCAGCATCTTTTGCAATTCCGAGCCAGCGTAGTCGTCCCCGGTCTGCCCAACCAAGTAGATGCTGTCGCCGGCTTCTTGGAAGGAGTCGCGCACGACGCGGTCAATGTTCTTGACCAGGCCGACCATCCCGATCATTGGCGTTGGGTAGATGGACTTTTCGTCAGTTTCGTTGTACAGGGAAACGTTGCCGGAAACGACTGGCGTTTCCAAGACTTCACAAGCCTTGGCAATCCCCATGACTGAGTGGTGGAGTTCCCAGAAGACTTCTGGCTCGTTAGGGTTCCCGTAGTTCAAGCAGTCAGTGATCGCCAGCGGTTCAGCCCCTGAAGCGATGATGTTGTCCGCTGCTTCAACGACGGCCCGCTTGCCGCCGATTTCTGGATCAAGGTAGATGAAGCGGCCATTGCCGTCAGTCGTCATGGCAATCCCCTTGTGGGTGCCGCGCACGCGCAAGACGCCGCTGTCTTCACCAGGCCCTACGACCGTGCAGGTTCTAACCATGGAGTCGTAGGTTTGGGTGAACATCTGCTTGGAAGCGACAGTGCTTTGGCCCATCATCTGCTTGTAGGCTGCAGCCAGGTTCTTGATTTCCGGTTGCCAGTTTTCAGCATTTTCAGCTTCGATCATGTGGGCTGGCTTGCTTTCTTCGCTTGGTTCTTCCAAAACGTCTTCAGTCAGGCTGGAAACCGGAATGTCGCAGACGACTTCGCCGTGGTGACGCAGTACGTAATTGTGGCCTTCAGTCACGCGGCCGATGACTACGGCGTCAAGGTCGTAGAAGTCAAAGATCTTCTTGACGTCTTCTTCATGCCCCTTCTTGACGCAGAGCAGCATTCTTTCCTGAGATTCGCTCAGCATGATTTCGTAGGCTGACATCCCTGGCTCACGCTGCGGTACCAAGTCCAGGTTCAGCTCCATGCCGGACTGGCCTTCGTTGGCCATTTCCGCGCTTGAGGAAACGATCCCGGCTGCCCCCATGTCCTGGATGCCGACCAGCCAGTCAGCGTGCTTTTGGGTCAATTCCAGGCAGGCTTCAAGCAGCAGCTTTTCCATGAACGGGTCGCCGACTTGCACGGCTGATCTTTGGCTTTCGTGTTCTGAGTCAAAGGAATGAGAAGCAAAGGTAGCCCCGTGAATCCCGTCACGGCCAGTCTTGGCGCCGACATACATCACGGCGTTGCCCAAGCCGGCAGCAATCCCCTTCTGCATGTCCTTGACGTCCAAAAGGCCGACGCTCATGGCGTTCATAACCGGGTTGCCCTTGTAGATGTCGTCGAAGGTCAATTCACCGCCGACGGTTGGGATCCCCATGCAGTTGCCGTAGCCGCCGATCCCAGCAACCGTCTCGTTCAAAAGCCAGCGGGTGTGGGCATCGTTCAGTTCACCAAAGTGCAGGGAGTCAAGGGTAGCTACCGGACGGGCACCCATTGAGAAGACGTCGCGGAGAATCCCGCCAACGCCAGTCGCTGCCCCTTCATAAGGCTCAACGGCAGTTGGGTGGTTGTGGCTTTCAGCCTTAAAGACCACGGCTTGGCCGTCGCCAATGTCAACGACCCCGGCCCCTTCACCAGGTCCTTGCAGGATGCGCTTGCCCTTGGTTGGGAAAAGGCGCAGGACTGGCTTGGACTTCTTGTAGGAGCAGTGCTCGCTCCACATTGCTGAGAACAAGCCGGTTTCAGTGTAGTTCGGCAGGCGGTGCAGCAGCTTTTCAGAAATGTAGTTGTATTCTTCTTCCGACAAGCTCCAATCAAGGTAAGGTTTCTTTTCTTTGATTTCTTCGGGAGTCATTTCCTGAGCCATTATGCTTTTACCTCCGCATGATCCAAAATTGACTTAAACAAACGCAAACCATCAGTATTGCCCAAAAGTGCTTCAACGGCTCTTTCAGGGTGAGGCATCATCCCCAAGACGTTGCCGCGCTTGTTGGTGATCCCGGCGATGTCGTGCAAGGAGCCGTTAGGGTTTTCCTTGGAGTAGCGGAAAACGACCTGGTGGTTGTCTTCCAGTTCCTTCAAAGTTGCTTCATCAGCGTAGAAGGAGCCATCAGCGTGGGCGATTGGCAGGTTGATCTTTTCGCCCTGCTGGTATTCGGAAGTAAAGATCGTGTCGTTGTTGACTACTTCCAGTTCAACGGTCTTGCAGATGAACTTCAAAGAGTCGTTTCTCTTCAAGGCGCCTGGCAAAAGGCCGGCTTCAGTCAGGATTTGGAAGCCGTTGCAGGTCCCAAAGACTGGCTTGCCTTCGTTGGCCATCTTGACGATGGCGGGCATGATGTTGGTAAAGCGGGCAATCGCGCCTGCTCTCAGATAGTCCCCGTAGGAGAAGCCGCCTGGCAGCATTACGGCATCAAAGCCGTCCAGGCTGCTTTCCTTTGAAGGAACGTATTCGACGTCGGCGCCGCAAACCGTGTGCAGAGCCTCGTAGAGGTCGATGTCACAGTTTGAGCCGGGGAATTGAATGACTGCAAACTTCATTATTTTTCCTCCAGAACCTTGTAGGTGTAAGTTTCCATGTTGAAGTTGACCAGCAGCTCTTCTGAGATTTCCTTAACGGATTCTTCAACTGCCTTCTTGCTTGGGTCGATCACTACGTCAAAGAACTTGCCGACCTTGACTGATTGAACTTCATCGTGGCCTAAGGAGTGAATTGAGTTGGTAATTGCTTCCCCTTGCGGGTCAAAAACGGATTGCTTGTAGGTAACGTAGATTCTTACAGTAGTCATGTTAATTAATCCTCCTTGGCCAATGCGTCTTGCAAGCGGGCCAAAACTCTTTCGTATACATCAACCAGGTTGCCGATTTGCCGGCGGTAAACGTCCTTGTCCATATGGTCCTTGGTCTTAAGGTCCCACAGGCGGCAGTTGTCAGGTGAGAATTCGTCAGCCAGAACGACTTCCCCGTTAGGCAGGGTCCCGAATTCAACCTTGAAGTCAACCAGTTCCATGCCGGCGTCAGCGAAGAGCTTGGTCAGCAGCTTGTTGACCTGGCGGCTGAGTTCCCACACTTGTTCGTGTTCTTCGTGAGTGATCAAGTGGAAGGCGATCGCGTCTGATTCGTTCATCAATGGGTCGTGGAGCTCATCGCTCTTCATGAAGAGCTCTTCAACCGGAGTGTCCAGCTTCTTGCCCTCTTCCTTGATGCCGTAGCGCTTGCAGAAGGAGCCAGCGGCCACGTTGCGGGTTACGACTTCCAGGTCGATCATCTTGACCTTCTTGACCAATTGTTCGTTTTTGGAAAGACGCTTGATGAAGTGGGTCTTCACGCCGTGCTTCATCAGGTATTCAAAAACCAGAGTGGAGATTTCCGCGTCAAGCTCACCCTTGTTCTTGAAGACATCGTGCTTGAGCCCGTCAAGGGCGGTCGTGTCGTCCTTGAACACTGCCCGCAGCACGTTCGGGTCATCAGTTGACCACATGTCCTTAGTCTTACCACTGTAAAGCAATTCTGCCATTTTTAGCCTCCGATAAGCAATTACTAAATACGAACTATAACAAACTAACAGGAACTACTATTCGTAATTTCTTCTTGGGTCTAGAATAACAATTTAATTTGTCCAGGTCAACACTAAAGCGAACGATTTTTAGTTATTTTGTAAAAATTAGTCGCTTTGTTTATAAGATATCCGGACAAGCATTAATTATTAAGAAAGACAAGCAATAAAAAGCGAACATAAAAGGAGCACCTCCAAATTGAGATGCTCCTTTTAGTTAGACAAGTTTTTCTTTATTCCAAACCAACGCGCTTGAAGATGTCGTCCACGTGGCGCAGGTGCCAGTGGTAGTCAAAGGCATCGTCAAGGTCCGCCTTGGTCAATTGCTTTTGAATGGTTGGGTCGGCTTCCAAGAGCGGCCGGAATGGAATTTGTTCAGCCCAGCACTTAGCGGTGTATGGCTGGATCAAGTCGTAGGCTGCTTCTCTGGACATGCCGGATTCAACCAGCTTGAGCAGGACGCGGCCAGAGTAGATCAAGCCCAGGGTCTTGTCCATGTTCTTCTTCATGGTTTCCGGGAAGACGTCAAGGTTCTTCAGAATCTTGCCCATCCGGTGAAGCATGTAGTCAAGGCCGATCGTGGTGTCTGGCAGGATGATTCTTTCCGCGCTTGAGTGGGAAATGTCGCGTTCATGCCACAAGGCCACGTCTTCATAGGCAGTAACCATGTGGCCGCGCAGGACGCGGGCCATCCCGCAGATGTTTTCAGAACCGATCGGGTTGCGCTTGTGCGGCATGGCTGATGAACCCTTTTGCCCCTTGGCGAAGTGCTCTTCGACCTCGTGGATTTCAGTTCTTTGCAGGGAACGGATTTCGGTCGCGATGTTTTCAATGGAAGTGGCGATCAAAGCCATGGCAGCCACGTATTCAGCGTGCAGGTCGCGCGGCAGCACCTGGGTTGAGATTTCCTGGGCGTGCAGGCCGAGCTTCTTGCAGACATAGGCTTCGACTTCCGGGTCAACTTCCGCGAAGGTCCCAACGGCCCCGGAGATCTTGCCGGCTTCAACGCCGCGGGCAGCATGTTCAAAGCGTTCTTGGTTGCGCTTCATTTCTGAGTACCAGCGGGCGAACTTCAGGCCAAAGGTAGTTGGCTCAGCGTGGATCCCGTGGGTGCGGCCCATGCAGACCGTGTCCTTGAATTCAAGGGCCCGCTTGGCCAGGATGTCGATAAAGTCCTGGATGTCCTGGCGGAGGATGTCGTTGGCTTGCTTCAATTGGTAGCCTTGCGCCGTGTCAACGACGTCAGTTGAAGTCAAGCCGTAGTGAACCCACTTCTTTTCATCCCCCAAAGACTCAGAAACCGTCCGCGTGAAGGCAATCACGTCGTGGTGGGTTACTGATTCGATCTCGTGGATGCGGTCAACGGAGAACTTAGCGTTCTTCTTGATCTTTTCCACGTCTTCGGCTGGAATGTGGCCCAGCTTTGACCAAGCTTCGTCGGCAGCAATTTCAACTGCCAGCCAGCATTCGTACTTCTTTTCTTCAGTCCAGATGGCACCCATTTCAGGTCTGGTGTAACGATCAATCATCTATTCTTCACCTTTTGCAATCAATTCAATAACAGTATTTTCAAACATAAATCCGCTTAGGCATCCCAGACTTTGGTGTCCTTGATCTCACGCAGAGTCTGGTCGATGTCGTCAGTCAGGATGGTGATGTGGCCCATCTTGCGGCCATAGCGGACTTCCGCCTTGCCATAGTCGTGGAAGGACCATTGGGGCTTTTCAGGAATCAGCTTGTGCACCCCGTCGACGTGCTGGCCCAAAACGTTGACCATCACTACTGGGGACAAGAGCTTGATCTTTGGCAGCGGCCAGTTGCAGATTGCCCGATTGTGGACGGCAAACTGGCTGAAGTTGCAGGCTTCAATTGAGTAGTGGCCAGAGTTGTGTGGCCGGGGAGCCAGTTCATTGATCAGGACCTGGTCGTCCTTGGTAATGAACATCTCAACGCCCAGAATCCCAACCAGCTTGATGGCCTTGGCAATCTTGACCGCGTCTTTCTGGGCCTGCTCCTGCACGGCTTCCGGCAGGCGGGCCGGAACGATGCTTTCATGCAGGATGTCGCCTTGGTTGATGTTCTCGCTGACCGGGAAGACCGTGACTTCCCCGTCGCTGTTTCGGCCAACCATGACGGAAGCTTCCGTCTTAAAGTCGACCAGCTTTTCCAGGATGCAGTCGCCAGTAGACAAAACGCCCGCGGTCTGGTCCAGGTCAGCCTCCTTTCTCAAGAAGACTTGTCCCTTGCCGTCATAGCCGCCTTCACAGGTCTTGAGCACGGCCGGCAGGCCCAGCTGCTCAACGGCAGCGGTCAATTCCTCCCGGTTCTTGACTGGCAAGAAGTCGGTCACCCGGCAACCCGCGCTTTGAATGAAGGTCTTCTCGCGGATCCGGTGCTTGGTGACGTAAAGCAGGTTGGTTCCCTGTGGAATGTAGACCTGGTCCTTGACGCTTTCAAGGGCCTTCAGGTCCACGTTCTCAAATTCATAGGTCAAGACGTCGCTGCGTCTGGCCAATTCGTGGATAGCATCGATGTCGCTGTATTCAGCAACGATCTGATCGTCAGCGGCTTGCGCGGCTGGACAGTCCGGGGTTGGGTCCAGGATGATAACCTTCATCCCGGTTGCCTTGGCGTCAAAAGTCAGCATCTGCCCTAATTGTCCGCCGCCAATAATGCCGATGGTCTGTCCTTGCTTGATCTTAATAGACAAGTTCTGCACTGCTTTCTTTGGCTTGGTCGTGCATTTCCTTGCGGTAGTCCACGATCTTCTGCTGGAGTTCTTTGTCTTCAAGGCCTAAGATCTGCATGGCCAAAAGCGCCGCGTTCTTAGCACCAGCAGGACCGATAGCGGTCGTTGCCACGGGGATGCCAGCCGGCATTTGCACGATTGACAGCAGGGAGTCCATCCCGCCCAGAGCACTGGTCTTGGCTGGGCAGCCGATTACTGGCAATGGCGTATTGGCGGCAATCATGCCTGGCAGGTGGGCCGCCCCGCCGGCACCGGCAATGATTACCTTCGTGCCATTTTCGGCCGCCTTCTGGGCAAAGGCGAACATTTCGTTTGGCATTCTGTGCGCTGAAATGACCTGCTTGTCGTAGTCAACCCCGAACTGGTCGAGCAGCTTGCAAGCTTCCTGCATATAGCCCCAGTCTGATTTGGAGCCCATGACAACACTGATTCTACTAGTCACGATAATTCCTCCTGTCTGCTTTTCTTTAGGATAACAGAAAACGCACCTTTTTAAAAGGGAAAGATGAACTATCCGTGCAAGTTTTCTTATGATCATTCGTTTTTAATTAAAAAGCCGTAAAAAAAGACCACCATGTGGTGGCCTAAAACTTATTATTCATCGTTATTATCAGCCCGCCAGTAATGCCGGCCATAAGGGTCCCGTTCCAAGCGGCCGGTGTCAACCAAGTAGCGGCGCAAAATCGCGTAGTCGTCATAGACTGCTGCTAAAACTTCATTGACTTCTTTTTCAGTATAGTCCCGGCCAAATTCAAAGCGGTCGATCAAAGCATCAAACAAGGCATCTTTTGCCTTTTGCTTGCGGGGAATGACCTGCAGGCGGCCATCCTTGAAAAATCCTGTAATATCCATTTAAATTTCCTCAACTTCCGCCTAGTGCATTTCAGTAAGAATATTTATTTTATAAAAGCCTGCTCTTGAAGCTACTTAGTCATGTTGGAGTCCAAGACTTCCGCCCGCTTGTTCATGGCTACATAAATCTTCGACTTGTAAGAAGCCAAGCCTTCAACCTCCCGCTTGGCATTAAAGTGATAGAAATTCTCCAGATTGCCTTTGGCAGAGATCTTGAATAGATAATCGTTAAAGGCAATGTAATAGCACTTGTGGGCAACATTGTAGGTAAAGCCCTGGACTTGGCTGGAGTTGGAAATCAAGTTTCCGCTGACGGCAGCCGTTTCTTTGGCTTGGAAACTGTTGCCTTTGCGGACAATCTTCCAAAATTCATACCGCTGCTTGGACTTATTGTGGAAAAGTGCTACCACGGTATTATCATCAATCACGTCAGCGTTCAGGAAGTAGCGGTTGTACTTCCGGCTCCCGTTGCTGACGGCAAAAGTCCAAATCCGGTTAACCTGCATGGTCTTTTTATCGATCTGCAGCAATTCATTTGACCGGGGCTTTTGGGCCCGGTTCCAGTTGGCCAGTTCATAAATATAGCGTGAAGTCGACCCTAATGATTGGCCATGACCCAGTTTGATATATGGACTGACCTTAATGTTGGCCGCGTAGCTCTTCCAAGTATAGAAATTCAGAGTCTGGGTGGGCATATACTGCAAAGCATAAGTCGGCACCTTGTTCAGATGATACAGAATAACGTGCCCTCTGGAATTATCAAGTGATGCCCTTGAGCCGCCATAGAAGTTGGTCGTCACCATGTCCTGCCCGTAGACATCCAATCCTTGAACATTGGTCCGGACATTGGTTTCCTCGCTGCCTGCCAAAAGGCTTAAACTGTTTGGCTCGTAGAACTTGGTAGTCAGCTTGGCCGCCTTCTTGCCTTTTTTGTCAGTTCCCCAGTAGGTATGCGGGAAAAACTGGGCACTGTAGCTGCCTCTGAAGGCCAATTCAATTGGAAACCATGTCTTGCCTACGTTGCCACCCTTGCCAGGCTTGACGCTGGCTTTGGTGATCCCTTCCTTGGCATTGCCGCGGACGGTGACTGGCACCTTCCCGTATGCTTTGCCATAGCGGTAGGTCACCAGCCAGTGGCCCGGCTTCTCTTCAGAGATCCGGTCAATTGATTTCTTGACCAAGCCGTTGTCAACCACGCTGCCGTGCTTGTCGGTCACATAGTTGATGGCGTCGTCGGTGTTAAAGCCGGCCGAATCAACATTATCGTTGACCAGACTGACGCTTTTGACCAAAGACATCTTGCTTCTGACAAAAGCCTTCTCATTGACATAGCCAACCCCGCGGCCGTCAATGTAGACATAGTAATAGCGCCGGCCATTGGCAGTCTTGTAGCTTTGCGACTGGACGTGGGCCAGCTTGAATTCTTTCGTGCTGGCCATTTTCCGGCCAAACTTCCAGACTTTCTTGCTCTTCCTGGTCTTCTTGCCTTTTTTCTGATTGACCTTGTTCAGGCTGGCATAAATTCCATAATTTTTCTTGCCATCGATAATTTTGGTTGACAGCTTTTCGCCCGCGGCGGCAACCGGCTGCTGGCCAGCCGTCAGCAAAAGGCCAGCAGCAAGCAAGGCGGTCTGGAAAAGCAGCATTCTCTTAAATTTTATTTTTATGCTCACCATCATCACGCTCAACTACCGGCCATTATGATCCAATTTCAGGGTTTCCGTCGGGTGGTTCAAGTTAAGGTAAAGCGAGCCCTTGTAGCTGCCCAGGCCCTCAAACTCCCGGTGGGTCGCGAACTTATAGTAGTTCATGACCTTGCCGGCTTGCGTAACGCCGGCCAGACCGGCCCCAACCTTGAAGAGATAGTCGTTAAAAGCAATATAGTAGACATCGTAGGCACTATTCCAGACAAATCCTTGGACTTCAGCGGAATTGCTGATCAAGTCGCTGGCTGTGGCCCCGACCTCCTTGGCCTTGAAGCTGTTGCCCGTTCGCGTGATCTTCCAGTATTCATAGCGGTGCTTGGAGGCATTATGGAAGAGCGCGATCAAGGTACTGTCGTCAATCACGTCCGCGTTAAGGAAAACCCGCGGGTACTTGGCCGACCCGTTCCAAACCTTGATCGTCCAGATCTTGTCCATTTGCATGGTCGCTTTGTTGACCCGGATCAGTTCCTGGGAGTTGGCCCAGTTTCCGGACCGGTTCCAGTTGGCCAAAACGTAGGCATACTTCTTGGTGCTCCCAATTGCCTGCCCATGGCCCAGTCGCATGTACGGACTCACCTTAACGTGCTTGACGTAATCCAGCCAGACGTCAAAGTCCAGCGTCGTGCTTGGCAGCTGCTGGTAGTCGTATTTGCGGCGATTTTTGTCGCTGATATTGGTCAGATCATAGCTGACCATGTGTCCCCGGGCTTCCTGGCTGTCAGCCTGCCCCAAGTCCAGGTTGCTGGTCACCAGGGTCTGGCCATAGACGTCAATCCCCTGCACGGCACTGCTTACCTTGTCCCCCAAGTTGCTTGAGCCTGGAGCGCTAAGGACGGCAGGATGATAGAAGATGGTGTAAATGTTGGCCGCCCGGTCCGTGCCATTCATGCTGCTTGCCCAGTAGCTGTGGCTGCTGGTGGCAGTTCTGGAAGAAGATGCTGCTGACGAGGATGACGCAGCTGCCCCGTCGCTGGCTGACCATGTCGTCAAGTTTGGCAAATCCGCGGCCGCTGGCTTGGCGTTTGCCGCGCTGACCCCTTCATTGGCATCCCCGCGCACCGTCAGCTTGCTGGTCCCCTTGGCCTTGCCATATTTGAAGGTCAAAGTGGCCGTTCCGGCCTTCTTGCTGGAAATGTAGCCCATATCAGAGATCTTCAGCTTGGCAGATTTGCAGCTGATCGCGACCCGATCATTGTCCACCAGGCTCCCATGCTTGTCAGTCACGTAGTTGATCGCATCCGCCGCATTAAAGCCGACCGTGTCAACTGGATTGTTGACCAGGCTGATCTGGGGCACGATCTTGGCCTTAGAAAGCGCGAAAGCTTTCTCATTGACATAGCCCACTGGCCGGCCATCGACGTAAATGAAGTAGTAGCGCTTGCCGTTTTTGACCTTGTATGAATTCGACTGAACATGCGCGTATTTGAAGTCAGCCGACATGGTCAGCGGCTTGCCAAACTTCCACTCTTTCTTCTTGACATTCTGATAAGCAGTCTTGGTCACCCACTTGTACTTGACTTGCTTGACCGTTTTATGCTTGGTCTTGCCCCGCTTCTTGTAAGCGACCCGCTTTTTGACCGTGTACTTTTGCTTCTTTCTGGTCTTTTTCTCAACTTTCTTGTTTACTTCTTTCAGCGTGAGCGACGAATAGACCCGATAATTCTTGTCGCCAATAATCTTGGTGGTCAGGTCCGTCTTCATGCTCTGGCTGAAATCCTTGCTGCTTGCTTGTGCCTGACTAGCCAGGCCGCCAACTAAGGCTGCGCTGGTCAGCAGTCCCAAGGCAAAACGTTTCATCAAATCCTCCCTTTCGTTTTAAATACAGTATGTAATTTAATTATCCCTAAGCCATCCGGCTTCAGCCGCCAGTCTTGGCAAACAGGCGTCTTTTTTACTTTACCACAATTTAGATTTATTATTTGCATTGTAACAAAAATGTTAAGACTGCCTTAATGCTTTTCAGTCAAAGGCCAAAGCCAGCTTGTCCCCCTCCAGCTGCAATTTGGCCGAATAGCGCTGGCCGGTCTTCTTGGAGACAAAGCCATCCAGCTTGTCGGTCTTGCCCTTGCTGGCCAAAGTTCGCACGATCCGCTTGCCCAGGCTCTTGCCCGCGAACTTCTTGGGCAGGGTGAAGCGACAGCCGGACTTGTAGTTGGAGCAGCCATAGAACTTGCCTTTGTCCATGATCTGCCCGGCCTTGCAGACCGGACAGACCGCAATGCCTTCAGCGGCCTGTTTTTCTGCCTTAGCCCGGTCAGCCAGCTGGGGATCAATGGCCAGCTTGTCTGGGACCTGCTGGATCATCTGGCTGATAAAGCGCTTGATCTGCTCCAGGAAGTTGTCCTGGCTCCGCTGGCCCTGGCCGATCTGCTTTAAGGCCTTTTCCCACTGGGCGGTCATCTGGGCACTGACCAACAATGGCTCTGCCTCAGCCGCCTTTGCCAGGATCTGCCCGCTTGGCGTGACGGTCAGCTGGTTCTTCTTCGCTTCCAAATAGCCCCGCTTTTTCAGGATGTCAATCGTTGAAGCTCTAGTCGCTTCTGTCCCGATCCCCTCCACGTCCTTCAGAATGGCCTGGGCCTCTTCATCATCCAAGGTCTTCCCCGCCGTCTTCATGGCCGTGATCAAAGTCCCTTCAGTAAACTTGGCCGGCGGCTTGGTCTCCTTCTGCTCTTCGCTTAAGCGAGCCGAGAGGACCTGGCCTTCAGCCAGCTGCGGCAAGCCGCCTGCCTTTTCCTTCCGCGTTTCCAAGACCTTCCAGCCCCGGTTGACGGTCACGTTGCCCGTAGCCTTAAAAAGAAGCTTGTCGACCCGGATCAGGGCCGTCGTCTTCTCGTATTCATAAGGCTTTAGAAACATTCCCAAAGTCCGGCAGAGCACCAGGTCGTAGACCTGTTGGTCCAGACGGGACATCTTGGCCAGGCGGGCCGGGGCCGGCGTGGTCCGGGTCGGAATGATGGCGTGGTGCTCTTGAACCTTGGTCGAGTTGACATAGCGCTTGTCCGGGCCGGCTGGCTTCAGCTGGTCTTTAGCTTCGCCATTGTCCAGCATGGCCAGGTACTTGTCCAGGTTCTGGGCCAAATAAGCGTACTCTTTGTCCGTAATATAGTTGCAGTCCGTGCGCGGGTAGCTTAAGAACTTGTTTTCATACAGGTTCTGCACGGCCTTCAAGGTCTGGCTGGCACTGGCACGAAAGCGCCGGTTGGCCTCGCTTTGCAGGCTGGATAAGGAGAACAGGCTGGGACTGGCCACCTGCTTGACTTCCTTCTTCAGCTTCTCAACGACCCCTTCCTGCTTGCCCAGTCCCATCCCCTTTTGCTCTAAGAATTGGTAGAGGCTGGCCGGCGTTTCAAAGCGCTGGTAGGGCTCCAGCTTGCCGGAAAACTTGTGCCGGCTGGCCCAAAAGTCTGCCGTCAGTTCGGTATAAGGCACCGGCTTAAAGTGGTCAATCTCCTCGTCGCGCTGGTAGACCATGTAAAGGGTTGGCGTCTGCACCCGGCCAATGGAATAAACGCCCTTGATTCCTTGCTTGCGCAGCTGCAGGGTAAACAAGGGGCTGCCGTTCATCCCGACCAGCCAGTCGCTGATCTGACGGGTTTGGGCTTCCTTGTAGCGGGTAAAGAAGTCCCAGCCGTTTCTAAGATTCTGGAAGCCTTCCCGAATGGCGCTCTTTTCCAAAGAGTTGATCCACAGGCGGTAAAGGCGTTTTTTCCGGGGATCGATCCCGCTTTGGCGCATGATAGACCAGGCAATATTCTCCCCCTCCCGGTCGCTGTCAGTCGCCACGACGATCGTGTCAGCCTTTTTCAGCAGGGAAGAAACGATCTTGAACTGCTTCTGCTTGTCCCGGGGGACGAAATATTTGTAGCTGTCAGGAAAAATTGGCAGGTACTTCATGGCCCAGCGCTTGTATTTCGGGTCATAGGCCTCGGGCATGGCCAATTCCACCAAGTGGCCAAAGCCATAAGTAATTACCGTGTCGCGCGGCAAGATCGGGTCTGCCACGTAGATCAGCCCTTCACCCTTTTTGGACTGGGCAAAGGCTTCGGCATACGCGCGGGCCTGGCTGGGCTTTTCCGCCAAAATCACTGTCGTCATCAACTTTCCTCCCTTGATCGAATCGCAAAACTACCTTAATATTCTAATCTTCGCCTGGTCATTTTCAAAGCCTTTAGTTCCGGATGCAGTCCGTTTTTTGAATTTTTCGCAAAAAATTCCCAAAAAAGTTTGACAGTCCGCGCTAGTTCACATATACTTAATATGTTGCGTCGGAGCATGACGGTTCGGTAGCTCAGCTGGATAGAGCAACGGTCTTCTAAACCGTGGGTCGTGAGTTCGAATCTCACCCGAATCATACCAAGACGCGTTAGGCCAGCAGGCATTTGCCTGCTGGCCTTTTTTCTGTCTTTACCACTCCATTTTCAGATAAGCAAAAAGCCTTGGAATCATCCAAGGCTTTTCGCCGCTTGACAAAGGCGGTCCTATTTGCTTGCATTTATAGGGTAAGTACATTAATTTTTGATGAGGTTAAGCTAATGAGATACAACCAATATGCTTATGTGGAAACCGCTCCGGCCAAGCAGGTCGAAGAGCTGCTTTCCATCAATTTTTTGCCTGCTAATTACCAGGACTTGTCTTTCAGCAGTCTGCTGGCCGTCTTGACCGGCAACGTCCTGGCTGAAGCTACGACCCGCCAGGCCAAGGAAGCCAAGTTCATCGAATATGCCGTCAGCCCAAGTGAGACTTTGGCCCAATTCCTGGCAAAGCAGCCAGCAGCCATGACGGCAGCCGAATTTTACGACGTGGCCCTTCAGCTGCTGGGCTACCACCCAGGCTACGACTACAGCCTGACCGACCCAATGGCCGTCGTCAAAAAGCAGGCCCTGCCAAGCAGCAAGGATTTGGAAAACAAGGACGACCTGATCAGCGCCTTCTACCGCCTGCTCAACACCAGAGCCAAGAATGGCCAGACCTTGCTTGACGTCATGGCCGGCAAGGGCTACTTCACCCAGTTCTGGGGAGAAGGCCAGTTCAAGTTCTTTAACGGCAAGTCCCTGCCCGTCTTTGACACCAGCAAGGTCATCCGGGAGGTCGTTTACGTGGAAAGCGACCTGGACACTGACGAAGACGGCCAAAACGACCTCTTGCCAGTCACGGTCTTCCGGCCAGCCGAAAGTCAGGACCAGCTCAAGGTTCCAGCCCTCTATACCGCTTCTCCATACTTTGGCGGAATCATCGACAACGCCGCCCAAAACCACAGCGTCGACGAAAATCTGACTGATGCCACCACCTGGACCAATCCAAAGTACGTGGCCAAGCCAATGAAGCCTGCCCCAAAGCCGACTGATGAAGACGTGCCGGCAACTGAAGTTGCCTTGGGCAAGTCCTCCTACGCCTTGAACGAATACCTCCTGGCCCGCGGCTTTGCCTCCGTCTTCTCCGGCGCAATCGGCAACCGCCACGGCGACGGCCTGCGGATTACTGGCGCTCCAGAAGAAACCATCTCCCAAAAGGAAGTCATCGAATGGCTGACTGGCGACCGGGTGGCCTACACCGACCGGACCCGCCGCTTTGAAACCAAGGCCAGCTGGTGCACCGGCAACATCGGCATGACTGGCCGCTCTTACCTGGGGACCTTGCAGATTGCCATCGCCACGACTGGCGTCAAGGGCCTGAAGACCGTCGTTTCCGAAGCCGCTATCTCCTCTTGGTATGACTACTACCGTGAGCACGGGCTGGTCGTTGCCCCAGGCGAGTGCCAGGGCGAAGACCTGGACAAGCTAGCCGAAGTCTGCCAGTCCAACCTGTGGGACGGAGGCAACTTTACCGCTAAAGCGGCTTATGAAAAGGAGCAAAAGTACCTGGAAGAGGCCCAGGACCGGGCTACTGGCCAGTACTCCGACTTCTGGGAGGCCAGAAACTACCGCCACCACGCGGATGGCATCAAGTGCTCCTGGATCTCCGTGCACGGCTTGAACGACTGGAACGTCAAGCCCAAAAACGTCTACAAGATCTGGCAGAAGGTCAAGGAGCTGCCGGTTGAATCCCACCTCTTCCTTCATCAAGGTCCTCACTACAACATGAACAACCTGGTCTCAATTGACTTCACTGACTTGATGAACCTGTGGTTCGTGCATGAGCTGCTGGGCATTGAAAACAACGCCCGGAAGCAGTGGCCAAAGGTCTTGATCCAGGACAACCTGGAAGCCGACAAATGGCATGAAGAAAAGGACTGGGACAACATGGGCCAAGAGACGGTCTACGGTCTGACCGACGACCACGAGCTTTCCACCTTAAGCCACGGGAGCAAGCAGGAAACCTTTACCGACCTTGGCGGCAAAGAATTCAAGGAAGCCGGCATCAGCGAGACGGCCTGGGAATACCAGTTCATCTCAGGAGAAGAGAAGTGGGCCAAGACCAGCCTGCGCTTCACCAGCGATGAATTTGCCCACCCGGTAACCATCGTTGGCCGGCCAAAGGTCCACATCAAGGTAGCCGCCAGCAAGCCGGTTGGCCAGCTGTCCGTGGCCTTGGTCGAACTGGGCGAGCGCAAGCGGCTGACCCCTACGCCAAAGGTGCTCGAGCGCTCCTGCCAGGAATTCGGCTTCCGCTTTGGCGCCGGTCCTTTGCAGGAATTCGTGCCAGACAAGGCAACTAAGGCCAAGCTGATCACCAAGGCCCACATGAACCTGCAAAACTACCAGGACATGCACCGGCCAAGCAAGCTGGAAGCCGGCCAATTCGTTGACCTGGTCTTTGAGCTTCAGCCAACCTACTACACCATGCCTGCCGGCTCAAAGCTGGCCTTGATCATCTACTCAACTGACCAAGGCATGACTAAGCGGCCGCTTGTCGCAGAAGACTACACCATCGATCTGGCTGACTCAGAGCTGCTCTTCTACAGGAAGTAGCGGCTTGTGCAAAAATTGTGTTAAAATAAGATATACGACAAAGCAAAAAGGCTGTTGCGGAGCTACCGCTGACAGCCTTTTTTTGTTTTGTCTGATCATTATCTATTTGTTTTAGCTAGATGCTAGTTATTTTGCAGCAGTAGCACTATTTGAGTATAAAGAAAGCGAGTTATTTAGAATCAATGTCAAAAGCAAGCAACAAACGCGTCTATTGGGCAATTGCCAGCGCGGCGCTGCTGACCTTCATTGGGATCTTAAATGAAACTTCCATGAATGTCGTCTACCCGCAGCTGGGCAAGCAATTCGGAGTTCCCTTGTCCACGGTCCAGTGGATCACGACCGGCTACCTCTTGACAGTCACCATCATCATGGGCACAACCGCCTACCTTTTGCGCCAGTTTCCGGCCCGCTGGCTGCACTTGGCCGCTGCCTTGGCCTTTATTGCCGGAAACCTTATGGGAGCGACGGCAGAAAGCTTTGGCGTCCTGCTGGCTGGCCGGGTGATCCAAGGAATCGCGACCGGCTTGTCCACGCCGATCATGTTCCAGCTGATCTTCGCGGATATTCCCCGGGAAAAATTGGGCTTCATGACTGGAATTGCCGCCATGGTCATCTCCTTTGCCCCGGCCCTGGGGCCAACTTATGGCGGGTTGGTCGCGGCCAGCGCAAGTTGGCGGGAGATCTACTGGTTCCTCTTGCCACTGGCCTGCTTGGCCTTAATTGGCGGCCAGCTCTTTATCCGCAACCAGCCATTCGGCAACTCTGCCCCGTTCAGCAGCGGAGCTTTGGTCTTGCTGGCTTTGGCCCTGTCGGCCTTGATCTATGCCATCTCCCTGATCGGCAAAGGCGGTTTTTCAGTTTCATTCTTTTTGATGGCGGCCCTGGGCATCCTCTTGTTCTTGGCCTTCATCTACGTCAACAGCCACGGCAAGACCCAGCTGGTCAACCTGGAAATTTTTCAAAGCAAGTCCATCTGGCTGGCCACCTTGACCTATTTCGGCCTGCAGTTCGTCAACATCGGCCTGTCAGTAGCCGTGCCGGTCTATGCCCAATACGTCTTGGGCTCCTCCAGCCTGATCGCCGGCTTGATCTTGCTGCCTGGCTCCATTGTTGGTGCCATCTTAGCCCCAATTTCAGGGACTCTAGCCGACCATTTTGGCTATAAAAAGCCCCTGATTTTCGGGGCCAGCCTTTTTGTGGCCGGCTTGATCTTGCTCACCTTGATCCAGCCCCTGCTGACCCCCCTGCTCTTTGTCTTAGTTCACATCCTTATCCGGGCCGGCTTCAACTTGACCTTCTCCAACACGATTTCCAACGCCACCACCCTGGTGACCCGCAAGCAGTCGGCGGATGTCAACTCCGTCTTCAACATGGTCCAGCAGTTTGCCGGCTCTTTAGGCGTTGGCCTAGCCACCGCCTTGATCGCGATTTTCCAAAAGACCGGCTGCGGCAGTCTGGCCGTTAGAACCTACCAGGGCGGGCGCCTGGATTTCATTGTTTTCCTTTTGACCGGAATTTTGGTTTTGCTGATGATCATTGGCAACCTCAAATCGCAGGAAGAAAAATAATTTTTTGGGGGCATATATAGAAGAAAATTAGAAAAGTGAGTTTTTTCTGAAATTTTCTCTTGGCAAAAGCCGGCGCATGTGTTTTACTGTAATTAACTTATCAAGGAGGTACGCGAAAATGTTCAACAATGCTTTACAAAACATGAACTTTGTAAACACTTGTTGTTGTGGATTGTGTCTTAAACAATCCACTGTTTGGCGTACAATTAATTCCAATTAGCTACTGATTAATTGCAGCTCAAAGAGTAACACGCAGATTGTTTAAGACGCGAGAACCATTTCGGTTTCGCGTCTTTTTTGTTGCAAAAAGTCATCAACTTCAAGAAAGCGAGCAGAACGATTATGCAGGTCAAGATTGGCATCTTAAACATCATGCATGACAAAGTGGATACCCAGAAGCGCTTCCGTCATGTCCTGGCGGACGCGGATCTCACCTTCTTCTATCCCAAGACCCATTACCAAAAGCGCCAGCTTCCAGCCGCTTTTGCCAAAATCGCGGAGCCCCTGGACTTGGTCAAAGTGGGAACAATGGACGCCTTCATCATCACCGGCGCCCCGATTGAACAGATTCCCTTTGACCAAGTAGACTACTGGGATGAATTGCGGCAGCTCTTTGCTTTTCTGGATGAAAAGCAGATTCCCCAGCTTTATGTCTGTTGGGGAGCCATGGCCGCTCTAAACTATTTCTACGGCATCGGCAAGGACGCCTTGGCTGGCAAGCTCTTTGGCATCTACCGCCAGCAGATCCTGCAGCCCACTCCCCTGCTAGCGGGTTTAGCTTCAGGCTTTAAAGCGCCACACGCCCGCTACGCGGAGATGAGCCACCAGGACCTGGCCAAGCAGCCAGAGCTGACTGTCAACGCCATTTCCGAAACTGGCAATCTTTGCCTGGTTACGGCCAAGACACGCCCGCAGGTCTTTCTCTTCTCCCACCTTGAATACGGCCCCAGCGCCTTCATCAAGGAATACGACCGCGAGCTTGCCGCCAGAGGAGGTGATGACCGCGGCTTGTCCAAGCCGCAGCAATACTTCGCCGATGAAGAGCACATGGCAGATCCCCAGTTCACCTGGGAAGAGACCCAGAAGCATTTCTTCGCCAACTGGCTGGCCAGCATTCAGCCGGCGAGCAATCGCAAGACATGCAGCTGGATCGCCAAGATCCGAGAATTCAAACAAGTAGGAAATTTGCAGAATAACTAAGCAATAATTTTTTCAGGAGGAAACAACTATGTCAGACAAGATTTACAACTCAATTTTGGACACTATCGGCCACACCCCAATTCTCAAGCTCAACCGCGTCGTCCCAGAAGATGCCGCCGACGTCTACGTCAAGCTGGAATTCTTCAATCCAGGCGGCTCCATCAAGGACCGGATTGCCTTGGCCATGGTTGAAAAAGCAGAAAAAGAAGGCAAGCTCAAGGCCGGCGACACCATCATCGAACCAACTTCCGGCAACACCGGGATTGGCTTGGCGGCCGTAGCCAGCGCCAAGGGCTACCACTTGATCATCACCATGCCGGAAACGATGAGCGATGAACGCAAGAAGCTGATGCGCGCTTACGGGGCGGAATTGATCCTGACCCCAGGCAGCAAGGGGATGCCAGGCTCAATTGCCAAGGCGGAAGAACTGGTTAAAGAACACGGCTACTTCATGCCAATGCAGTTCGAAAACCCGGCCAACCCGGAAATCCACGAATTGACCACTGGCCAGGAAATCGTCAATGCCTTTGGGACTAACGACTTGCCAGATGCCTTCGTTGCCGGCGTTGGGACTGGCGGCACCTTGACTGGGATTGGCCGCGCCTTGAAGAAGGCTGACAGCGCGGTCAAGGTCTACGCCTTGGAGCCAGCTGAATCACCGCTTCTTAAGGAGGGCAAGAAGGGCCCGCACAAGATCCAAGGGATCTCAGCCGGCTTCATCCCGAAGACCCTGGACCGCGAAATCTATGATGGCATCGTTGAAGTCTCAAGCGCTGAAGCCTTCGAGACTGCCCGCGAAGTCGCCCGCAATGAAGGCTTCCTGCCAGGCATCTCCGGCGGGGCCAACATCCGCGGCGCGATCGAGCTGGCCAAGAAGCTGGGCAAGGGCCACAAGGTCATTACGGTTGCGCCTGACAACGGCGAACGCTACCTGTCTACCCCGCTCTACCAGCTCTAAGGCTGCCAAGAGCAGCAAAGCGGACGCTTCGCTGATTTTTTACCCCATTTACTAAGATAATTTGATTTTCAATTACTAGCTGACAAGCAATCAGCAATAACCTACACAAATCGACACATAGCAAACCTAAACACATTAACGCTTAAAACCTGAAAAAACGGGTTCGATCGCTTTGATCGAACCCGTTTTCTTTAGTTTATTCATGCCCAAGCCAATTCGCCCAATTTCAGCAGGCGGACGCGTTCTGCCTCTGAGCAGAAGGCCGCCTTGGCGGCGTTGACATAAAGCTCTGCCTCTTCAATCCGGTTCAAGCCTGTCAGCTTTTCCAGGCGGGCATATTCCCTTGGCAGGTTGGTATTGGAAACCGACATGTTGTCCGTGTTCAAAGTGGCCCTGACCCCGCAGTGAAGCAGGCCCTTGATTGGATATTCGGTGTAGGCGTCAAAAACCTTGGTGTTCAAGTTGGACGTCGCGCAGCATTCCAGGGTAATCCCCTCATCAGCCAGCCGCTTGACCAGGTCCCTGTCCTCCCGGCAGCGGATCCCGTGGCCGATCCGCTTGGCGCCCAGCGCCAGGGCCTCGCGGATTGAGTCTGGACCCATGGCTTCCCCAGCATGAATGGTATAGGGGATGCCCCATTCACGCACTTGAGCAAAAAATGGAGCATAAGCCCGGTTGGGCAGTGCCGGAATTTCTGCCCCGGCCAGGTCAAGGCCGATCACGCCCCGGCCCAAAAATTGCTTAGCCACCCGCAAGGTTTCGGCATTTTCCCGGTCATTGCCAGGAATCCGCATCAAGCACAGGATCAAGCCGGAATGCAGATCTGGGCCAGCAGGATTTGCCCTCTGCCAATCATAGAAGTCCGCGAGGCCCGCGAGCGCGGCGGACACGGCATCAGCCTGCGTCAAGCCCTGGCTGGTGTGCTTCTGCGGGGCAAAGCGCAGCTCCGCGTAGACCAGTCCCTGTCCTTTCAGCTCCTGCAAGAGCTCGCGGACGATCACGCGCAAGTCGCTTCTGGTCTGCATCAAGGTCAACGGAAAAGCAAACTTCTGCAAGTACTCGTTCAAGTTGTGGCAGCTGGCCGGCACGGACATTTTCTCAAACAGCTGGGCGTGGGTGTAATCAGGCAGCCCGTGGGCCCGGCATAATTTCTTGACCGTGGCGTATGGCAATGAGCCATCAATATGCAGGTGAAGATCAATCAAGCTTTTCATGGCAGTTCCGCTCCTTTGTGATAATCGCTTTAAATAAATTGTTCTAATTCTAACACGAATCGGCCAAAAAGAAAGGGCAATTTTGCCCGGGGCATCCCAAAAGCAAAAAATCCAGGAAGCCAATGCTGGTCTTCCTGGATCCAAAAAATATTTAAATTTTTATGGAAATTTTCTCCTAGTCTTCATTTTCCGTATCATTCAACAAAGACTTGCTCTTGAGGGAGCACACGACTCCCCCGCGCAAAACATAGCGGACGATCCCGACCGTGCCATCGCTGATCTTGTCAAAGAGCCGGCCCGCGCTCCAACTTTCGCCAATTCTCGTATTGACGCTGTTGGCCACGTAGCCGACCTTGCCCAGACCAGGCAGCTCAACCCGGATGGCTTCTGAATCAAAGGGGTTCTCAGGCTCTTTGTACAGATAGACTTTCTGCCCCCGGGCAAAAGGCTCGTTGCCATAGTAGTGGCCGGTACCAGGGATCGTAAAGTAAATTCTCTCCATTTGACTTTACCTCCCGTCCTGCTAAGTTCTCTTTTATCATCATCACGCTTCGTATTATACATTATTTAAGCGCTTACTTCCAGCTCTTTTCGTTGGATTTAAGCAAAAACTTGACACTTTTTCAGAAACTTTTGCCAAAAAACGAAAAAACTGATCACTTGCCCTGCAAATGATCAGTAACTGCTTATTCTTGCTTCTTTTGCTTGATTTTCAGACTCTCCCTCCTGCTGCAGGCCAACAGAGCCATGGCCAGCAAGGCGCTGGGAACGGCCAGCAGGGAAAAGACTGCCGGTGAGAGCAGGAAGAGGATGGCCAACAGGACCGTCCAGACGCCGACCACGTTCGCGCAGTTCAAGCCGCCCTGACGGCTCTGCTTTTCCTGCCACCGCTTGTAGGCCGGGGATGCGATCCAAGCCAGCAGGACCAGTAAAATGAATGTTCAGTTATATATCTATCCAGCTGCGAAAAATGTGTGCAGATGTGTATTTTAGTTTGGACTAATGGAATCACAGAGGTCTA
>NZ_JAOQBX010000020.1:0-30838 GCF_044902225.1 Lactobacillus sp. 23-2
GCTGTAGGCTGCGCGTGAGCACTAGCCTATAAAGAAACCCCCGACCTTGGTCGGGTGAGCATGTCATGATCAAAACAACATTTTATTGGCGGCCGCGATGATCTGCTGGTAAATAGGCAGCTTGTCCTTGAGTTTCCTGGTCAAATAAGAAAGATAGATGTTGAAGCTGAAGTATTCAGCTGGCAGCTTGACGAAGCGGGAAAACTGGTGGCCATATTTCTTGGCGTCAGGGTCAATCAGCGCTGGATCGACCAGGGCCAGGAGGCCGCTCTTGTGAGCGATAAGGGCCGCGTCCCACTGGTTGTTGACCTGGATCGTCGCGCTGGCATCGATCTTTTCGCCAGCCAAAAAGCGCTTTAAGACGCCGCAATTATCCATATCCTTCTTGGAACCAACGAACTGGGCCGTGCTGAAAACGCGCTTGGCTTGCTCGAGGTTCAAAGAATCCGGCAGCTCCTGGTCGTACTTGCTGCCAAAAGGGACCAGCAGAGACAGCTGCCGGCACTCCAAGATTTCGGAAGTGACTTGCCGGTCGATCACTTGTGGCCCAATATAGAAGTCAATTGAACCGCTTTTTAGCGGTCAAGGGCTTGGCTGTCGTTAATAGGGACGATTTTCAATTGATCAGACAGCTTCTCCGCGTAAATTTTGCGATAAAGGTCACACGCAAGGAATGGATCGATCGGTTGCACGTAGCCGACAACCGTGATGTCTTTTTGATTGCTGCTGAGCGTCTTCATTTGGAGCTGCAAGTCGCTGTAAGCAGAAATGACCTTGTCCAGTCCCTTGGCCAGGCTCCCGCCGGCTTCAGTCAAGGAAATGGGCATGCCGGAGCGGTTGACCAGCTTGATCCCGTAGTCGTGCTCGGCCCGCGTGATGATCTGGCCGACATAGGACTGGCTCAGATACTGGTTCTCTGAGACATCTGCCAGCGTTGGGGGTGACTTGAACTCCTTTCCCATTCCGGCATTGCTTTCAAGCCAGAGGAATTGCTTGTCCTGACTGGCCGTCAATTATACCCGAATCAACCAATTAACCTGATTATCCTGTATTCTTGAAAATAATCGGAATTCATCAGCGGCCAGTCAGATAACAAACTCTATAATCGCGAAAGGCACTTCCATTTCTTTGGAAGTGCCTTTTGTCGTGTAGTAAGATAGTGGTAGCAGCTTTTTTAACAGCAAAAACTTTGGAAAGGATTTTGATTTTGATTATTCGCAAAGCTAGAAAAGACGACTATGTTGCCGTTTTTCCAATTTTGAACCAAATTTTCGATGAAATGGACATGGCGACCATCAAGCGGCTGCCAGACAGCCAATTCTACGACTTGATGCGGCTGGGCTTTATTTCAGAGAACTACCGCTATTCATACAACCGGATCTGGGTGGCAACCGATGAACATGACCGGGTCCTGGGCATCCTGTGCATGTACTCTGACCGCGACCAAGGCATCATTGACGTGGTCTTGCGCAAGGAAATGGCCAAAGTCGGCCTGCCGATGAAGACTGACATCTTTACCGACAAGGAAGCCGAAAAGGGCGAATGGTACATTGACGCGATCGCGGTTTCACCTAAATACTGGGGCCGGGGCATTGCCAGCAAGCTGCTGGACGTCGCGCCAAAGATTGCTAAGAAGCATGGCTTCTCAGTCGTTTCTTTGAACGTGGACAAAGAAAACCCTCGTGCACAGCGCTTATACGTGCACAAGGGCTTTGAGACGACTCACACGATGACTATTGGCGATCGCGTTTATGATCATATGGTGAAAAGAGTCTAAAGAGACTGGCCGTCCCAGTGGAATGCTGGCTGATGATTGGCAGAAAGTCTGGCAATTCCAAAGGCGTGACGTGCCACTGGGTAAAGAGGACGGCAATCAACAGAATAAAAGGGATATCTTCTGGCCGCTCAATCTGGCAGGTCAGAACGACGCCGTGGTCACTGACTTCCGTCTGGACCGCGGCGACTTTTTTTACCCCGCTTCTAAAGGCGTAGCTCCCTTTCTTGATGCTCCCGTTGACCCAGTAGTTCAAGCGGGTGATGTAAAAAAGGTTGAGCTGGTGGTTGTTGACCTTCTTGACATGGACGAGGGAGTGGTTGACCACGTCAAGGGTGTAAGAGGCAATCAGCCCGGTCCCGTCACTGTAGAGGCGGCCAATCTCCTGGCTGCTGGTGTCCAGCAGGTAGAGGGTATGATTGGGGTTGTCCAGGTTGCCCCGGATGATGCCCCAAGGTTCACCCTTGCCGTCAACAATCGGGATCTGGCCGGTATGCCCCTCTTGGGTGAGGGAAAGGGTGTAGGTATACATGGTTACTTCAACTCTTTTTTGTTTTCAGAGATAATTCGGTCAATCGCGGCAGCTACCCCATCTTCATTGTTGGTGCGGGTGATAAAGGTAGCGATGTTCTTGATGTCCAAGACCGCGTTGCCCATGGCTACGCCAACGCCAGCCATGGAAATCATGCTTTCATCGTTGAGGTTGTCGCCGATCGCGGCCGTTTCCTCGCGCTTGATGCCCTTGGCTTGCGCGTAGTCCATCAGGGCTGGCCCCTTTTGGGCCTTGGCCGCGTTGATTTCAATGTTGTCGCTCGAGCTGGAAGTGATGGAGAGCTCGCCCATCTGCTTGACTTGCGGAATGATGCCTGAGAAGAACTCTGGCCCCCGGCTGTCAAAGGCGATGATCTTCATGATTTCCAGATTGTCGTCTTCCAGCAGGTGCTCGAAGCTGTCAACTTCCTGGATGCTGACGATGGCTGGCTTGGCGCCGGAAACCATGACGGCTTCCTTGAAGGTCAGGCCAGGGTTCAGAGTCATGACGTAGTGGGCCACGTTGGCAATCCGGGCGCTCAGGTCTTCTGAGTAGACCTTGTCCTTGGTGACCACTTCAAAGTACAAATGGTACTGCTTGAGCAGCTTGACGATTTGCCGGCCGACTGCCAGGTCAATCGGGTTCTTGACGATCAGGTTGCCTTGCGGGTCGTAGACCAGAGCCCCGTTCAAATTGATGAAGCCGCAATGGATGCCGTAGCTCTTGATCAGCCCCCAGGATTCGTGGGGCGCGCGGCCGCTGGCGACTAAGAATTCGATCCCGTTGTTTTCTGCCCGCTGGATAGCTTGGACATTGCCGTCAGAAACCTCCATGCTGGCGTTAAAAAGGGTCCCGTCCAAGTCGCAGGCGATCAATTTAATCATCTGAATTTACCTCCTTGTTGTTCGTTTTCATAATAACATAAAAACGGGGCTAGCAAGGTATGCAGAAACATGAAATATTCTCCAAAAAAGGAGTCGTGATTTTTTTCACTAATCCTTGGACTAGGGGCCGATTAATGATAAGATTCTAGTAGGACAAAATAAAGGTGGAATGATTGATGAAGCATTTTATTGGCAACGATTGGGATCAGGTGCTGGAGCCGGTTTTTGAAAGTGATGAATATCACAACTTACATGAGTTTTTGCGCTCCGAGTACCAGAATAAGCAGATCTACCCGGATATGTATCATATTTTCACGGCTTTCAAGCTGACTCCCTTCGCGGAGACCAAGATCGTGATCTTGGGCCAGGATCCCTACCACAATCCCGGCCAGGCAAATGGGATGAGCTTTTCTGTCAGCCCAGGCACGCCCCTGCCGCCGTCCTTGCGGAATATCTACAAGGAACTGTATGACGACGTGGGTGCCTTGCCGGTGAACCATGGCTATTTGAAGCGGTGGGCCGACCAGGGCGTGCTCCTGCTCAACGCGGTCCTGACCGTGCCTTACGGGCACGCAAATGGCCACCAGGGCAAGGGCTGGGAGGCAGTTACCGACGCGGCCATCAAGGCCTTGAGCGAGCGGGGCAAGGTGGTCTTTATCCTTTGGGGCCGCTTTGCCCAGAACAAGATCCCCTTGATCGACCAGGAGAAGAACGTCATCATCAAGTCCGCCCATCCAAGTCCGTTTTCAGCCAACCGCGGCTTTTTTGGCTCCCGGCCTTTTTCAAGAGCCAACGCGGCCTTGGTCAGCTTCGGCGAAGCGCCAATTGACTGGCAGCTGCCCATGCAGGCAGAGTAGTATCCTTTAGGAGGAAAAAATGGAAGTTTTTGAAATTTTGAAAGATTTGTTGAAGAAGAGTTCAAAGAAGCGGATCGTTTTTCCAGAAGGCAATGACGTCCGCGTGCTGACCGCGGCCAGCCGCTTGCAGGCTGACGGCCTGGTTGAGCCCATCCTGCTGGGCGAGGCGGACAAGGTGGAGGCGCTGGCCAAGAACGCCAAGCTGGATCTGTCAGGGATCAGGATCGTTGACTACCTGCACGCGCCGGAATTTGCCTCAATGGTTGAAAAGTTCCACGAGCGCATGGCTGGAGGAAAACATTTCCAAAGCATGGAAGAGGCGCATGACGCCATGCTGGACCCTAACTTCTACGGGACCATGCTGGTTTATACCGGCGAAGCTGACGGGATGGTTTCCGGGGCGGCCCACTCAACGGCTGCAACTGTCCGCCCGGCCTTGTTCATCTTGAAGACCAAGCCGGGGATGCACCGGGTTTCAGGCTCCTTCATCATGGAGCGGGGCGAAGAGAAGTACATCTTTGCTGACTGCGCGATTTCCATTGACCCAACCAGCGACCAGCTGGCCGAATTTGCTGAACAGTCAGTCATTACGGCCAAGGCAATCGGAATTGAAGAGCCGCGCGTGGCCTTTTTGAGCTTCTCAACCCATGGCTCAGCCAAGGGAGCGCAGGTTGACAAGGTAGCCGAAGCTGTTAAACTCTTTAAGAGCAAGAACCCAGACGTGATTGCCGACGGGGAGCTGCAGTTTGACGCCGCCTTCGTGCCGGAAGTGGCCAAGATCAAGGCGCCGGACTCAGCAGTGGCTGGCAAGGCCAACATCTTCATCTTCCCAGAGCTGCAATCCGGCAACATTGGTTACAAGATTGCCCAGCGCCTGGGCGGCTTTACGGCCGTTGGCCCCGTCCTGCAAGGGCTGGCCAAGCCAGTCAACGACCTGTCGCGCGGCTGCTCAGCTGACGACGTCTACAAGATCGGGATTCTGACGGCAGCGCAATCAGCAATCGAGGATTAAAAGAAAGAACGTTATGACAGAATTAGCAATCAATTCAGCAGCCGCCATGCAGAAATGGGGCCAGGCCTTGGCTGACACCGCCAAGCCCCATGATCTCTTGCTGCTTAAAGGCGACTTGGGCGCCGGCAAGACGACTATGACCCAGGGCTTGGGCCGGGCTTTAGGAATCAAGCGCCCGGTCAAGAGTCCAACCTTTACGATCGTGCGCGAGTACCGGGAAGGCAAGATGCCGCTCTTCCACATGGACTTTTACCGCCTGGAGGGCGACGACCTGGCTTCAATCGACCTGAATGAGTATCTGGCTGAAGATGGGATCGTGGTCATTGAATGGCCGCAGGTCATCCAGGATGATTTGCCAGAAAACTACCTCGGCTTGGTGCTCAAGCGGGTTGATGACTCCTGGGACTCCACCAAGCGCGTGGTGCAGCTTGATCCCCACGGGCCAAGAGCCGGCGAATGGGCCAAAGAAGCCCAGGCCCGCTACACGGAATTAATGGCGGAATAGCCAGCAGACAAAAATAACCAGACGCAAGCCAAAAATGCGTCTGGTTATTTTTTTGCCAATGGCTGGCAAGCTAGATCTGATAGACAAACTGTTTGACGGCCTCCATGCTGTGCTTTTCCGCTTCCTTGACCAGGATGCCGGCACAGGCCTCGCTGTCGCTGAGAGCATTGTGGTGGTGCCAGAGTTCAACGTCCAGCAGGTCAGAGACTGTGTTGAGCTGGTAGTTGGCCAGGCCCGGCTCCAGCTTTTTGGCGACGGCCAGGGTATCGATGACCAAGTAGTGGGGCTCAGCGATCCCGTAGCGCATCAGCGACTGCTTCATGACGTTGGTGTCAAAGCGGGCGTTGTGGGCCGCCACGAGCATCCCCGGCTGAAACAGCCCCTTGATCTTGGGCCAGACCTCGCTCATGGTCGGGGCGCTTTGCACGTCGTTGGCCGTGATGTCGTGCACCTTGATGTGCTGGGCGTCAAAGGCCATTTGGGGATTGATGACAGTGTAGAAGCGGTCGATGATCTTGTTGTCCCGCACCATGACCAGGGCTAAAGAGCAGGCACTGGCTGGGTGCTGGTTGGCAGTTTCAAAGTCCATTGCGACAAAATTCATTAGAAAAACCTCCGGTAACTAAAAGAAGTATAGCACAGGACTTAAGGCGCACTAAAGTGATGAAGACCAGCGGCTAATGCGGTAAAATATCAAAAGGAATTATGAGGAGGCACAATATTGAAATTGACTGATTTGCAAGCTAAGGGCATCGACATTCAAGAAAACATTCCCCTTAGCCGTTACTCATTTACGGAAACGGGCGGCCCAGCCCAATTTTTGGCCTTTCCCAAGTCTTTGGCAGAATTGCAGGATTTGCTGGCCGCGGCGGAAGAAGAGCAGCTGCCAATCACGGTGATCGGCAACGCATCCAATTTGATCATCAGCGACAAGGGCATCAAGGGGCTGGTCATCATCTTGACCAAGATGCACCAGATCAAGGTGACAGGCGACAAGGTCACGGCGGAGGCCGGCGCGAGAATTATCGACACTTCCTTTGCCGCGGGCAAGGCGGGCTTGTCCGGTCTGGAATTTGCAGCCGGGATCCCAGGGTCAGTCGGCGGGGCGGTCTTCATGAACGCCGGGGCCTATGGCGGCGAGACCAAGGACTGCCTGGAAACGGCCACGGTCTTGACGAAAGACGGCCAGCTGAAGACCTATAGCAATGCAGAATTGCAGTTCAGCTACCGGCACTCGCTGGTGCAAGAGACGAAGGAAATCGTCGTTTCCGCCGTTTTCGCCTTGAAGAAGGGTGACCGGGAAACAATTCTGGATGAGATGAACTACCTGAACGCGCTTAGAAAGTACAAGCAGCCTTTGGAATATCCGTCATGCGGCTCTGTCTTCAAGCGCCCAACGGGCCACTTTGTCGGGCCAATGCTGATCAAGGCGGGACTGCAGGGCAAGCAGATCGGCGGGGCCCAGGTCTCAATGAAGCACGCCGGCTTTATCGTCAACAAGGGCGGCGCCACGGCCACGGACTATCTGAACCTGATTCACTATATTCAAAAGACGATTAAAGAAAAATACGGGATAGATTTGCATACAGAAGTGAGAATTATTGGGGACAAGTAAAACTGTAGCAATAAAGCAGAATATATAGGAAAAGCGTATGGAAATTATTAAGTTGGATCACATCACCAAGCAGTATGATGATGGTTTTGTTGCCTTGCGGGACATCAATCTGAGCATTGAGTCGGGAAAGTTTTATTCCTTGCTCGGACCTTCCGGGTCCGGCAAGACGACGATTTTGCGGATCATTGCCGGTTTCGCTGAGCCCAGCACGGGAAAAGTCTACTTTAACGGGCAGGACATTACCGGTTTGGACGCGTCCAAGCGGCACTTTAATACCGTCTTCCAGAACTATGCCCTCTTTCCGCACCTGAACGTGTACGAGAACGTGGCCTTTGGGCTCAAGCTCAAGCGGACTCCGGAAGCCACGGTGCGGGAAAAGGTCAAGGATGCCCTCCACACCGTCCGTCTGGACGGCTTTGCCAACCGGGAGATCTCAGAGCTCTCCGGCGGCCAGCAGCAGCGGGTTGCCATTGCCAGGGCGATCATCAATGAGCCGAAAGTCCTGCTTTTGGATGAATGCCTTTCAGCCCTGGACAAGCGCCTGCGCAAGGAAATGCAGTTTGAATTGCGGGCCATCCAGAAGAAGCTGGGCATCACTTTCATCTTCGTCACCCACGACCAGGAAGAAGCTCTGGCCATGAGCGATGAGATCTTTGTCTTGAATGACGGGCAGATCCAGCAAAGCGGCAGCCCGGTGGCCATCTATGATGAGCCCGTCAACGACTTTGTCGCCCGCTTCATCGGGGATTCCAACATCCTGCCTGGGGAAATGATCAAGGACTTTGAGGTCAAGTTTGCCGGCAAGAACTTTGAATGTGCCGATGCCGGGATTACTCCTGGGGAAAAGGTTGAAGTCGTCTTAAGACCGGAAGACCTGGACATCACCGCGCCGGAAAAGGGCAAGGTGACCGTGCAGGTCCTCAGCCAGCTTTTCCTGGGCGACCACTTTGAGATCAAGGCCACTGGCGCCGGCACTGAATGGCTGATCCACTCGACCAATGGGGTCAAGATTGGCCAGGAGATCGGCCTCTTCTTTGACCCAGAGGACATTCACGTCATGCGCTTGGGCGAAACCGAAGCGGAATTCGATGCCCGCCTTGAAAGCTACGAAGGCGATGGAGAGGGGGACGACGAATGAAGCAAAAGCACCTCAGCTTCCTGATCCCATACCTGTTGTGGATCATCTTGTTCGTCATCGCGCCCCTGGTCTTGATCTTGGGCTACTCCTTGACGGACGCTGCCGGTCACTTTACCTTGCACAACTTTGTGCTCTTTTTTTCCGGCGGCACCTTCATCAAAATGATGCTCAATTCCTTCTGGTATGCTCTGCTGATCACCTTCTTCTGCCTGCTGATCTCTTATCCGGCCGCCATGGTCTTGACCAAGCTGAAGAACCAGCAGTTTTGGCTGATGCTGGTCATTTTGCCGACCTGGATCAACCTGCTGCTCAAGGCCTACGCCTTTATCGGCATTTTTGCCAGAAACGGGATGGTCAACCAGTTCCTCCACCTGTTTGGGATTGGGCCAGTGCCGATTCTATTCACGGACTTTGCCTTTATCTTCGTGGCGACCTATATTGAGATTCCTTTTATGATCATGCCGGTCTACAACGCCTTAAAGGAAATTGACCCAGCCTTGATCCGGGCCAGCGCCGACCTGGGCGCCAGCTTCTGGCAGACTTTCAGATACGTTATCTGGCCTCTGTCCTGGCCTGGGGTAGAAAGCGGTGTTCAGGCCATCTTTATCCCGTCTTTGTCCCTCTTCATGCTGACCCGCTTGATCGGGGGCAACCGCGTCATCACTTTGGGGACGGCGGTTGAAGAGTACTTCTTGACCACGATGAACTGGAACATGGGGGCCACGATTGGCGTCATCCTGATCTTCTTGATGACCATTGTCATGATTCTGACCTCCGGCAAGCGCCACAAGAAGGAGATTGACTTATGAGAAAAAACAGTCTTTTAGGCCGGATCTACTTTGGCCTGGTCCTGGTGATCCTTTACCTGCCGATTTTTTACCTGGTCTACTTCTCTTTCTCCAGCGGCAAGAGCATGGACCATTTCCAGCACTTTACCTGGGCCCACTACCAGACCTTGTTTGCGGACCACCGCCTGCTGGCCATCTTTTTGGAGACGCTCATGCTGGCTTTGCTGTCCAGCTTGATCGCGACGGTAATTGGCACTTTAGGGGCGATCGCGATCAACGAGATGCGGAAGCCGGCCAAGCAGCGCTTGTACCTGTCTTTGAACAATATTCTGATCGTTTCGCCTGACGTCATCATCGGGGCCAGCTTCTTGATCCTGTTCACGGCGCTGGGCTTTACCCTGGGCTTTGCCTCAGTCTTGCTCAGCCATATTGCCTTTTCCGTCCCGATCGTCGTCTTGATGGTCCTGCCCAAATTAAAAGAAATGGACAATTCGCTGATCGATGCTGCCAGAGACCTGGGGGCCAGCGGCTGGCAGGTCTTTTCCAAGGTCTTGATCCCGGCCCTGACGCCGGGCATCATGTCGGGAATGTTCATGGCCCTGACCTACTCTTTGGACGACTTTGCCGTGACTTTCTTCGTAACTGGCAATGGCTTTACGACCCTGTCCGTTGAAATCTACTCCAGAGCCCGCCAGGGGATTGACCTGGAAATCAACGCGCTCAGTACGATCATCTTCTTGTTCGTCATGCTCCTGGTTGGGATCTACTACTTTATTTCCAAGCGCCAGGGCAAGAAGGCCAAGGGCGTAGGAGGGCTGATCAAATGAAAAAGATGTTTATTTCGATTGCGGCTATTCTCTTGGCCTGCCTGGCCCTGTTTTTGGGAGCCCAGGAGCTGGACAGCTCTTCAAGCGGGAGCGAGAGCAGCTCTAAGGATTTGATCATCTACAACTGGGGCGACTATATTGACCCCAAGCTGATCACCAAGTTTGAAAAAAAGACCGGCTACCACGTCATCTATGAGACTTTTGACTCAAACGAGGCGATGTACACCAAGCTCAAGCAGGGCGGAACCAACTACGATCTGGCCGTTCCGTCTGACTACATGATCACCAAATTGCGCAAGGACAAGCTGCTTGACAAGATCGACACCAAGAAGCTGTCCAACTTCAAGTACATCGGCCAGGAATTCTTGCACAAGTCCTTTGACGAAAACAACGAATATTCCGTCCCTTACTTCTGGGGCACCCTGGGGATCGTCTACAACGACAAGTACGTCAAGCCAGGCGAGATCTCCACTTGGAACGACCTCTGGCGCAAAAAGTACCGGGGACAGATCCTGCTGGTGGATTCCGCCCGCGACATCATGGGCCTGGCCCTGGTTTCCATTGGCCACTCCATGAATACGACCAACTCAAGCTATCTGAAGGCAGCCAAGGACAAGCTGGACAAGCTGGGGCCAAACGTCAAGGCGATCGTCGCCGACGAGCTCAAGATGTACATGGCCCAAAACGAGGCCTGGATTGGGGTCACCTACTCAGGCGAAGCGGCCACGATGATGGATGAAAATTCCCACATCCACTACGTGGTGCCAGAACAGGGGTCCAACCTCTGGTTTGACAACATCGTCATTCCGAAAACCTGCAAGAACAAGCGGGGAGCCTACCAATTCATCAACTTCATGCTGGAGCCAAAGAATGCCGCGCAAAACGCGGAGTACATCGGCTACGCGACTCCTAACCTGGCCGCGCAAAAGCTGCTGCCAAAGGACATCAGAAATGACCAGCAGTTCTACCCGAACATGAAGACCCTGAAGAATCTTGAGGTCTACCGGGACCTGGCCAAGGAAAAGGTGCAGGAATACAATGACCTTTTCCTGGAATTTAAGATGTACGCGCGCAATTAAGCTCCTTTTGCCTTAAAATGGAGGGAGAAGCAGCGATAAAGCGAAAAGTGCGGCTGATTTTAGAAAGGAGCAAAAATGCAGTTTAATATTGCAAGCCTGCTGAGCTGGCATACCCTGTCAGTGGTCCTGGACGTGCTGATCACTTGGTACTTCCTTTACCACTTGACCCTTTTGATCAAGGGGACCAAGGCGGTGCAGCTGGCCAACGGGATTCTGCTGATCCTGATTGCCCGGGTCCTGGCCGGCTGGGCGCAGCTGACGACCGTGACCTTCTTGCTGGACCAAATCGTGTCTTGGTCCGTCATCGGGATCATCGTGATCTTCCAGCCTGAAATCAGGCGGGGCTTGGAAAAGCTCGGCCGGGTCTCCATTTTTTCTGATCGGGAAGGATCGGAAAGAAAGCAGCAGGAGAAATTGGTTAAGGAGCTGGACAAGGCCATCCAGTACATGTCTAAGCGCCGGATCGGGGCTTTGATCACGATCGAGCAGAAGACCGGGCTGGATGACTATATCGAAACGGGGATCAAGCTGGACGCTTTGGTGACCGGGGAGCTCTTGATCAATATCTTCATCCCCAATACCCCTCTGCACGACGGGGCGGTCATCGTCAAGGGCAACCGGGTGGTGGTGGCCTCGGCCTACCTCCCCCTGTCCGACAATGCCATGATTCCCAAGAGCCTGGGAACCCGGCACCGGGCCGCCGTCGGGATTTCCGAAGTCACGGATGCCATCACGGTCGTCGTTTCTGAGGAAACGGGCGGGGTAACCATCACCCGCAACGGCCAGTTCATGGTTGACCTCAGCCAGCAGGAATACCTTAAGTACCTGCGGGCTGAATTGGTTACTTCAGAAGAGAAGAAGCAGCCATGGTTCGTGAATCTCGTCCAAAAGTTGTGGAATTGGGGTGAGAAATAATGCAGAAATTTTATGACAAACCATGGTTCTACAAGCTTTTCTCCCTGATTTTGGCCATCGTGCTGGTTGCCTTTGTCGACAATACCCAGGTCAACGTCAACAACCAGTCCAAGGTCCAGGAAACTGCCTCGACCAAGCAGGCGATCAACATGGCCCTGCAGGTGTCGGTTGACGCGGACAAGTACTACGTGACCGGCTATCCTTCCAAGGTCAAGGTCACCCTGGAAGGGTCAAACGCTCTGGTGACCTCTACCGTCAACACCCAGAACTTCAGGGTCTACATTGACTTGAGCAAGCTGGGCGTTGGCGAGCACAAGGTGCCGATCAAGGTTTCCGGTCTGCCAAGCCAATTGTCCTACAAGCTGTCGCAGAAATATACGACAGTCAACATTCAAAAGCGAAAGTCCCGTACCATGGCCGTGCAAATAGGTTATAATAAAAATGCTGTGGCCAAGGGCTATGATATCGGCACGGCCACGGTCAAGCCCGAAACGGTGGAAGTTACGGGGGCTTTGAGCGAGGTCAAGCGGATTGACCGCATCCAGGCCCAGCTGACGGTTCCTAACGCCAGCAACCATACCATCCGCCGCAATGTCATGCTGGTGGCGCTTGACAGCAAGGGCCGCCAGCTTAATGTGGTGATCAATCCGTCAACGGCCACGGTCACCCTGCCGATCTCCGTCTCCAAGAAGACGGTCAAGCTGAAGCTGAACGCGGCGAATGGCTCAAGCAAGAAGGTCTACTCCCTGACTGCCAAGCAGGATCAGGTTACGATCTATGGGCAAAAGGAGGCGCTGGACAAGATCAAGTCCTTAACCTTGAACGTCGACTTGACCAATATCAAGTCGTCCACGACCCGGTCCTACCGGCTGCCCGTGCCAAGCGGGGTGGCTTGGGTTGATCCAAGTTCCGTGGACGTGCGGATTTCGGTCAGCGATGCTGATGATTAGGAAAATTACAAAGTAAGAAAGGTTCTTATAATGCTTAAATATTTTGGTACTGATGGTGTGCGTGGGGAAGCCAACAAGGTCTTGACCCCGGAAATGGCCTTTAAGTTGGGCCGGATGGGTGGCTACGTCCTGACCAAGGAAAAGGAAGACGGCGGCCAGGCCCGCGTCCTGGTTTCACGCGACACCCGGATCTCTGGTGAAATGCTGGAGCACGCTTTGATTGCCGGTCTGCTGTCAGTCGGCATTGAGGTCTTGGAATGCGGCGTGATCACGACTCCAGGTCTGTCATACCTGGTTCGGGCCCAAGGCGCGGATGCCGGCGTGCAGATCTCCGCTTCACACAACCCAGTTGAAGACAACGGGATCAAGTTCTTCGGCAGCGACGGCTTGAAGCTGTCAGACGCCAAGGAAG
Organism: Lactobacillus sp. 23-2; assembly: GCF_044902225.1. Lineage (NCBI taxonomy): Bacteria > Bacillati > Bacillota > Bacilli > Lactobacillales > Lactobacillaceae > Lactobacillus > Lactobacillus sp. 23-2. Next base: position 13,289 of record NZ_JAOQBX010000020.1, read on the forward strand.
AGGAAATTGAAGAGCTGATCGACGCCAAGGAGGACATGCTGCCTCGTCCTTCAGCTGAGGGCTTGGGCACGGTAACCGACTTCCGCGATGGCTCCAACAAGTACATCCAATTTTTGGAAAACACCATCCCAGAAGACCTGGATGGGATCAAGGTAGTAATCGACGGGGCCAACGGCGCGGCCAGTGCCTTCATTTCTCGCTTGTTTGCTGACCTGAACGTGGACTTCACCACGATCTCAACCCATCCAAACGGCTTGAACATCAACGACCACTGCGGGGCAACCCACACTGAGCACCTGCAGGAAGAAGTCGTCAAGCAAGGCGCCCAGCTGGGGCTGGCCTTTGACGGCGACGCTGACCGCTGCATTGCCGTTGACGAAAACGGGAACGAAGTCGATGGCGACCACATCATGTACATCATCGGCTCATACCTGGAAGAACACGGCCGCTTGAAGAAGGATACGATCGTGACGACCGTCATGAGCAACCTGGGCTTCACCAAGGCCCTGCAGCGCCGCGGCATTAAGAACGTCCGCACCCAAGTCGGCGACCGCTACGTTTCAGAAGAAATGCGCGCTCATGGCTACAGCCTGGGCGGGGAGCAGTCAGGTCACGTCATCATCAGCGACTACCACAACACTGGCGACGGCATGCTGACTGGGATTCACTTGATGCTGGTCATGAAGAAGACTGGCAAGTCCTTGACTGAGCTTTTGGAAGACTTCAAGGAATACCCACAAGTCTTGGTTAACGTGCCAGTCAAGAACAAGGCTTCCTGGAAGCAGCACCAAGCCATCGTTGACGTCATCAAGGAAGTCCAGGATGAAATGGGTGATGACGGCCGAGTTCTGGTGCGTCCTTCAGGCACGCAGGAGTTGCTGCGGGTGATGGCAGAAGGCCCAACTGAAGAAGCAACCCAAGACTACGTCGACCGGATCGTCAAGGTCGTTGAAGACGAAATGGGCGAATAAGCAAAATGCATTTGAAAGTCTTGCCGCAAGGCAAGACTTTTTGCATGGCAAAAAGGAGATAAAGCTCTTTCGATAGTTTTTTGAAGTAGGATATAATATACTTATGAGCTTGACAGCCTGCTCTTGATGTAAGAACAAGGCACGGCGAAAAAGACAAGCAGAAGAAATAAGAGGTGCGAGCATGGCAATTAAAATGTTGGCCGTCGACTTGGACGGCACCCTCCTGACTTCCAGCAAGACGATTTCGGCTGGGACCATCAAGGCCCTGCAGGAGGCCAGAAATGAAGGAATCAAGGTCGTCTTGGCCACGGGCCGGCCCTTGTTTGGAATTGAGCCTTATACGGAAGCGCTGGGCCTTAAAGGGGCTGATGAATATGCAATCCTGTTTAACGGGGCGGTTGCCCAGAACCTGAACGGTGACGTCCTGTTCAGCCATGACTTGGACCACGGCGACTTCGACACCATGGTCCACATGCAGCGGCTGGCTGACGTCAATTTGAACTTTGAAACGCCTCAGCGCTTTTATACCATGGACCACAAGCTGTCCATCCGGATGTCGATTGACGGGGCTGAAACCAGAAACCAAATCTGGATTCAAAAGCGGGAAGACTTCAAGCGCGACTTTACCTTTGCCAAGGCAGGCTACATGGCTGACGACTCAGACCAGGTCGAGCGTCTGTGGAACCGCCTGCCTGAATGGTTCTTCCAAAGCTATGCGGTCGTCCGCAGCTGGCCGGAAGTCATCGAAGTCGGGTCACTGGAAGCCTCAAAGGGCCTGGCGGTCAGCGAGCTGGCCGCCCGCTTGGGCTTTTCCGGCAGCCAGGTCATGATCTTTGGCGACCAGGGCAACGACCGGTCCATGTTTGAAATGGCCGACTTTAAGAAGGTGGCTATGGGCAATGCCATCGATGAAATCAAGGACATGGCTGACTACGTGACCGATACCAATGACCGCGACGGAATCGCCAAGGCCTTGCGCAAGCTGGTCTTGTAATTCAGGAGCTTTTTTGAAGACCAAGCCAGCCGGCTTGGTCCTTTTTGCTAAAAGGAGCAAGGAGACGATGAATACAGAAGCAATCAGCCAGCCGCTGAAAGCGGCAGTAGACCAGGGCATCGTTCGCGGAGCTGCATACGCCATTATTGGGGCTGACGTCCATGAGGAGCATTATCTTGGCTGGTGCGATGACAGCCGCGAGCATCCAGTGGTTTCGCACCTTGACTACGACCTGGCCTCCTTGACCAAGGTCGTGGCGACGGCCACGCGGATTTTTCAGCTGCTGGGCGAGCGGACCATTGAACTGGAGGATCCGGTTGGCAGCTTCTTTGAGACCAGCTTTCCGGACGTGACGGTAGCCGACCTGCTCTTGCATGACAGCGGCCTGCCGGCTGACCTCACCGACGTCTGGCAGTATGAGAGCGCGGCCGACGTCTGGCAGGCCGTCAAAGACAGCCAATTGGTCTACCCAACTGGCAGCGCGGCCAGGTATTCCGACCTCAACTTCATCATTTTGGGCAAGATCATTGAGAAAGCAACCGGCAACCCCTTGGCCGTTGAAATTCACAAGCATGTCCTCAAGCCGCTGGGGATGCATGACAGCGGCTACTGCCTGGGCAATGAGCCTTTTAGAGACCGGAACTGGTTCGTGCCAACAGAAATGACCCAGAAGCGCGGCCAGGTCTGGGGCGGCGTGCATGATGAGACGGCCTGGCAGCTGCAGGGCTGCGCGGGTCACGCTGGCCTTTTCGCCAGCTTGAGCGACTTGGAGAATTTTGCCCAAATGTACCTGAACGATGGCCGCTTTCATGACCAGGAAATCATTCCAAAGCAGATCGCGGTCCGCTTGCCGGAGTTGGATCACTTTGAGCGGACCCTGGCTTGGATCCGCTGGACGCCAAACCGGAAGAATCTTTGGCATACCGGCTTTACGGGGCCAGGCTTGGGAATTGACCTGGACCGGCGGCGGGCCTTAATCATCCTGACCAATGCCGTCTACCCTAAGCGCGGCAACGAAGCCTGGCAGGCAGCCCGCCGGGCGGCGGCCGCGGCCTTTTTTGGCGGCAAGTACCGGGAAAAGCAGGCTTAGGCAAATATAGTTGACAATTGTAAACAAAGGCGTATGATGAAATATGAAAGTTACATGTGTAAACGAAAAAGAAAGCAAGATGCAAGCAGAACTTGACCGAGACTACAGCATTTCCGATGCCGAATGGGACGTCATGCGGATCGTCTGGACCCTGGGCACCGTCTATACCAATCAGGTGGTCAGCCAGCTGCAGGCCAAGAAGGACTGGAGCGAATCGACCATTAAGACCTTGATGCGGCGCCTGGAAAAGAAGGGCTTCTTGAAGGTCAACCGGTCGGGTCACCGCTTCACTTATGAAGCGACGATCAGCCAGGACGAAATGATGTACCAAAGCATCAAGCGGTCGCTGGCCGCCATGTGCGACATGCACAAGGGGCAGCTGCTGCTCCGCCTGCTGGACGAGATCCCCATGTCCAAAAATGACTTGGCCAAGGTCGCGGCCAAGGTCGCGGAAAAGCAGCTGACCGCGCCGGATCAGGTTCCTTGCAACTGCCTCGCGCATGATCCGGATCATTGCGCGGATCATTGTTAAGAAAGAGGGACTGGGCAAATGTTGCTCAAAATTATCGTACTGATCGGCGCTTTAGCCCTGATCGGCATCATTTTGTGGTGGTTTTTCGGCAAGTTCGAGCAAGCAACCGGCAAGGCCAAAGTCGTTGACGGCAAGCAGGAAGGCAGGGTCGTGGTCAAGGGTGGCTATAATCCCCAGGTCATGGTCTTCAAGCAGGGCCAGCCGGCCGAAGTCGTCTTTGACATGCAGGACTCAACGGCCTGCTTGAGCCATGTGGTTTTTGAAAAGCTTGGCGTGGACAAGGATCTGGCCAAGGATCCGCATGCCCGGGTCAAGATTCCAACCGACCAGGCAGGCGAGTTCGACTACGCCTGCGGGATGAATATGTTTCATGGAAAGGTGATCGTTAAATAATGGGACTTTTTAAGCGCAAGCAAAGCAAGACTATCGTCGTTGACAAGGGCTATGAGCCTTCTGAGGTTCACTTCAAGCAGGGCAAGGAGGCAGAATTGACCTTCAAGGTCAAGACTGACAATACTTGCCTGCAAAAGGTCGTAATCAAGGATTTGGGGCTGGAAAAGGACCTGTTCAACGACCTGGACAAGACTATCCAGATACCAACTGACAAGCGGGGGGAGATTCTCTTTGCCTGCGGGATGGACATGTTTCATGGGAAGATCGTGATCGACTAATGCAGCTTTCAAGCATCAAGCGCTTCTGGATCTCCTTGGCCCTCTCCCTGCCGATGCTGGTGGACATGATTGCCATGCCCTTTGGCTTCATGCTGCCCAACTCCCGCCTGATCGCCCTAGCCGCGACCACTTTGGTGATGCTGATCGCCGCCGGCCCTTACGTCAAGAGCGCCTGGGCCGCCTTTTTAAAGCACCAGGCCAACATGAACACCCTGGTGGCGGTTGGGACAAGCGTGACCTATCTCTACAGCCTGTTTGCCTTTTTTACCGGCCGAGACGTCTACTTTGAGAGCGCGGCCTTTGTCCTGGTCTTCGTCCTTCTGGGCGATGCCATGGAGGAAAAAATGCACGCCAATGCCTCAAATGCCCTGGCCAAGCTGCTGGACCTGCAGGCTAAAGAAGCCGAAGTCTGGCGGGGCGGCCGCTTCGTCAAGCTGCCAGTCTCTGAGGTGAAAATCGGCGACGTCATCCGCGTCAAGCCAGGCGAAAAGGTGCCAGTCGACGGTGAAATCGTCGAAGGGTCTTCAACGCTGGATGAAGCCATGGTGACCGGGGAAAGCCTGCCAGTCGTTAAAAAGGCGGGTGACTCCGTCATTGGGGCCACGGTCAACGGGAAGGGGAGCTTCCAGTTCAAGGCCACCAAGGTTGGCCAGGACACCATGCTGGCCCAGATCGCGGAAACGGTCAAGAAGGCCCAGACTTCCCACGCGCCAATCCAGAAGCTGACCGACCGGATTGCCGGGATTTTCGTTCCCGCCGTCCTGGTTCTGGCCATCTTGACTTTCGCAATCTGGTACGTCTTTTTCAATGCTTCGCTAGTTCAGGCCATGCTCTACGCGGTCTCCGTCATCGTTATTGCCTGTCCGTGCGCTTTAGGCTTGGCGACGCCAACGGCCTTGATGGTCGGGACTGGCCGGGCGGCCAAAATGGGCGTTTTGATCAAAAACGGCGAAGTCCTGGAAAAAGTCGCGGCCCTGCAGACGGTTGCCTTTGACAAGACCGGGACCATCACGGTCGGCAAGCCGGAAGTGACCGACCTGATTGGGGATAGCGCGGCCTTGCAAACGGCCGCCAGCCTGGAAAGCGCGTCAGAGCACCCATTGGCGCAAGCCATCGTCAATCAGGCTGCCCAAGCGGGACTTGCCCTGGAGAAGGTGACTGACTTTGAGACCATAGAAGGGCGCGGGGTCAAAGGGCAGCTGGCCGGCAAGGAGGCCTTGGTTGGCAGCGCTGAATTGACCGGCGCTGATGCCGCTTGGCGGGAAAAGGCCGCGGCCCTGCAAAAGCAGGCCAAGACCGTCGTCTTTGTTGCCCTTGATGGCCAGGTCATTGGCCTGGTAGCCATCCAGGACCAGCCTAAGGCCAGCTCCAAAGCCGCCATCCAGCTCTTGAAGAAGCGGGGAATGCGGACGGTGATGCTGACGGGAGACAATGAAAACGTGGCCCAGGCCATTGCCAAGCAGGTGGGCATTGACCAAGTCATTGCTGGCGTTTTGCCCAATGAGAAAGCCGATCACGTCAAGGCCCTCATGCAAAAGGAAAAAGTGGCCTTCGTTGGCGACGGGATCAATGACGCGCCGGCGCTTTCCGTGGCGGACGTGGGCATTGCCATGGGCAGCGGCACGGACATTGCCAAAGAAGCCGGCGGCATCGTGCTGGTCACTAGCGACCTGCTAGGCGTCGTCAGGGCCTTGGATATTGCCAGGAAGACTTTCCAAAGAATCAAGCTCAACTTGTTTTGGGCCTTGATCTACAACATGGTTGGCATTCCGATTGCCGCCGGTTTGTTTTCAGGCTTGGGGCTGACTCTCAGTCCGGAATTGGCAGGCCTGGCCATGGCCTTCAGCTCCGTCTCAGTCGTCAGCTCATCGCTTTTGCTGAACAAGGCCAAAATTGCTGGCGCGGAAAAGCAAAGATCAGTTTGAAAATACTTAAAATCTTTAAGACAAACAGCTTAAGCAAAAAATGAAATCGCTGATGGCGATTTCATTTTTTTGTTTGCTTTAAGAGCGCTTTCAGTTGTAACCTAATAGTTAGTGCATAAATCGTTTTAAAGGAGGGACAAACATGAGCAAGCAGCTGCAGAAATACATCAGCGTGGCCTTTTTCGCTTTTTGGGGCGGGGCAGCGCGCTACTGGCTGAATGCCAATTTCTCTTTCTATGGCACGATTCTGGGCAATATTGCCGGCTGCTTTCTGCTGGCCTTTTTGATCTACTTCTTCTTGACTATGGGCATTACGAACCCTTGGCTCAACGTGGGCCTGGGAACCGGCTTTGTCGGAGCCTTTACCACCTTCTCCAGCTTTAAGCTGGATACTTTGAAGCTGCTCTTGGCTGGCAGCAGCCTGACCGCGCTCTGGTATTTTGTCTTCTCTATTCTGCTGGGCTTCCTGTTTGCGGCGCTTGGCAAGCGGTGCGGCCTGTTTTTGGCGCAGCGCGTTTTAAGGAGGTAGAGCAATGTTTGCTGTCGTTGGTTTGGGGGCCGCGCTTGGCGCGGTCGCCCGCTTCGCGCTGACTAATTATGGGAAGAAGCACTGGATGCGGCAGACGGATCTGCCGCTTCCGACGCTGGTGATCAACCTGACCGGGACCTTTTTGCTGGGCCTGCTTTACGCGCTCCAGGTCAATCCGGCCCTGTATGCCTTCTTGGGTACGGGCGTTCTGGGCGGCTACACCACCTTTTCCACCCTGAATACCGAGCTGGTCGCTCTGGCCTCCTCTCAGCGCAAGCGGACTTTGAAGATCTATCTGCTGGCTTCTTATGCTGGCGGGATGATCCTGGTTACAATTGGGTATTTCCTTGGAAAGTTGTTGCAATGAAAAATGTACCGCAATCGCTAAAGAAAGTTTTTTGGATCGCTGTGGCCGCCTTGTCCCTGGTCTGTCTGCTAACGGGGCCGATGACCTTTAAGTCGGAAGACACGCAGGAATTCGCGACGGAAATGATTGACAAGTTCGCGGATGAAGAAGATGATACCGCCTTGGCGATCGTTGCCAGGGCAACGGTCGCGGCAGGACTGAAGGATGAGCTGGTCAAGCAGGTGCCGGATACGCTGAAGGTCAGCGGCTCTTACATCAGCCTCTACCATTTCGTCTCCAAGTACAAGAACCGGCAAGAGGTCCAGGCCAAGGACCTGCAACTGCATCCCAAGAACCGGGTCCAGCAGTTCCTGACCTACCTGATTCTCTATTTGATCAATACGGAGTTCCAGGTCCACCATGATGACATTGAGCAGATTTTTGTCATCTACCAGCTGTCGGTCTGGATGGTCGTGATCCTGTATCTGCTTGGCGCGGTTTTGATCATCTTCCGCCGGCGCCTGGCCTGGCTGCCAATCCTGCTTGGGGGCGGGGCGGCTTTTGGCTGCCAGATCTTCATGACCCAATACATGACCAATCTGGCTCAGCGGGAAGTCTACTCCAAGATCTTCTTCAGCTATTCCTGGCCCAGCGTGGTCGGCTTCGCGCTGGCCGTCTTGCTGAGCTGCTACATGGCGGCCGGCGATTGGAAAGTCATCCAGGAAAAGAAGCAGCAAATAAGCAGCCTAAACAAGAAAAATAAGTAAAGCAAAGATTAGCCAAAAGCTAAGAAAATAAATCCTGAAGGGCAGCAGACCTGCTTTTCAGGATTATTTTTATTTAATTCTTTTTTAATCTTGCTTGAGCAGGCACTGATATAACAAAACAAGTATAAGATTAAGCAATGATGTCCAGAAATACACCGCTTTTTGGCGAGGGCTGGCGCTTGCCCATTGTTGACAACTTATATATAATAATTAACATGTATGACTGCATGCTTTATTAATCATGCAAATTGTTAAATAAATAACGATTTAAAATAACACATGGTTAGGCCTTGCTTAAGGCAGCGCGAGTCAGCCACCCGGCTGAACTGATTTGAGGAGAAACAAATGGAACGGTTTAAGCTTGATCCACAAGAATTAAAGAAAATCGAGTCGAGCAGAATTGCCATGGGCGTCTACCAATTCGTTGACGGTCGTCTGTTGATGCTGGCGGCGTCGCGCGGTTTCAGCGAAATGTACGGGCAAACGCCTGCTCAGCGGCTTAAAGAAGCCGGCACGAGCCTGTTTCGCTACATTCATCCAGATGATCTGGCTTACATTCAAAACCAGCTGCTGGCTTTTGCCAGCGGCAAGGCAGCCGTATTCAACGCGATCTACCGGATCAAGACGCCAATTGACGAGGACTACGCGGTCGTTCAGGCGCAAGGCAAGCACCGCCTGCAAGGGGGCCACGAGACGATCGTAATTTGGTTTACCAAGGAAAGCAGCCAGCGGCTGGCCCAATTTTTCAGGGACGATGAAGCTTCAGAGCCAGTGCTTAAGCAAAAGCCGATGCGGCAGTACTATGACGTCTTGACGGGATTGCCGGCAACCTCCTACTTTTATGAACTCGCTGATGCCGGGACCAAGCGCATGTTCAAAGAAGGGAAGCGGCCGGTCGTGCTGGCCTTCAACCTGATTGGCTTCAGGCAGTTCAACCGCCAGTACTCTTACTCTGAAGGCAACCAGCTCTTGATTGCCTTCGCGGATCTGCTGCGCCGCACTTTTACCAATGAAAACTGTGCCCGTTTTGATGAGGACAACTTTTACGCTTATACGAGCGAAAACAACCTGGGCGCCCACCTGCGCAAATTGCTCCAGCAGGCCAGAACAATCAACCATGGCCAGTCTTTATGCGTGAGGATCGGGGTATATGATGAAGCCAACCTGACCTATGAAGACATCAAGTCGGTCTGTGACTATGCGATGTTGGCCTGCAACCGTGACCGCAAGCAGGTTGGCTCGCATATTGCCTATTTTGAAAAAGACAGCAAGCATGAAATTGAGTTTGAGGACTATATCCTCAGCAATTTTGACCAAGCCTTGAAAGAGGGCTGGATTGAGCCCTACTACCAGCCGATCGTCCGGATTCTGAACGGACAGACTGGCAACTGGGAGGCGCTGGCCAGATGGCGGGATCCAGAAAGCGGAACCCTGCGCGACGAGCAGTTCATTCCAATTCTTGACCGGGCCAATGTGCTTTACCGCCTGGACCTGTACATGATCGAACGGGTCATTGCCGACTTGCAGAAGCTGAAACAGCGGGGCTGCGACGATATTGCCATTTCCATCAACCTCTTCAGCTCTGAATTTGAGCAGTTCAACATGGCCGAGGCCATCAGCCGCAAGTTCAAAGAGTCGGGCCTGTCCCCAGAGCTCTTGGTTATCGAAATCACCAACGACATCCGTGCGCTTGATTTAGAGAAGATCAAGCAGCAAATGGAAATTTTTGAACAGAACGGCTTTTCCGTCTGGGTCGACAATTTTGGCGAAGGCTATTCCTCAGTTGGCATCATGAGGCAGAGCTTTCCGATTACCTGCATCAAGTTTGACGCCAGCTTCATGAACGATGCCGATCAGAAGCGGTCCAAGGTCGTTTTGAAAAAGATGATCGAGATGGCGGAAGAATTGGGCATCGACACCGTCGTGGAAGGAGTTGAGAATGCCGACCAGCTGCTCGTGCTGCGGGAGATCGGCTGCTCCGCCGTCCAGGGCTACTACTTCGGCTTGCCAAAGAGCTTTGAAGAGGCTTACCGCGACTGGATCGTTGGGCCAAATGCCAACGTCGAGCGCTTAGAAGAATCCAACTACTACAACGTGATGGGGATGCTGAGCCTGGATAGGCCCAGATTCAAGCAGGAGGTTCAAGATCCAAGCCTGTCCTTTGAAGAGGACGACCCGATTTTTGAAAAGTACTTTAAGGGGACGCCAATCGGCCTGCTTGAGTACCGCGACGGCAAGATGTATTACGTGCGGGGCAATGAGGGCTACACCCAATACCTGATCGCCTGCGGGTCCGTGACCCTGAAGGAAATGGAAGAGGATCCGTTCAATACGGAGCTCAAAGCGATCGGGCCGCAGTACCTCGTGGACGTTAAGGAATGGATCAAGGAAGAATACTGGCACGATCACCGGACCAAATGGCACTTCAGCGTGCACAGCTTTCCAAACAACTTGTATGTGGAAGGCTACCAGCGGATTATCTCCAGAAATCCCAACACTGGTGCCTTTGCCATGGTCGATGTCCTGACTTCCTATAATGCCAACCAGGTCTACCATCAAAAGGCGCGCAACGACTTAGGCGTACTGGTCAATTTTAACCTGAATACTGATCAGTACCGGGACATGCCAATGCCATACCTCATCGTGACCCCGGTCTACCGCAAGGGCAAGCCGGTCGACATGCAATATGTCTACGTCAACCAGGCTTACGCGGATGTCATCGGCCAGACGCGCGAAAGGCTGCTCAGCTCTAGAATGTCCAAGTTTACGACTGAGAAAGATTTTCCATATTGGATGAGGGAATTTGCCAGGACGGCTAAAACCCGGAAGCTGCAGACGGGGATTTTCAAAAACCATTACGGTCACTGGTATGAATACGTGGTCGCGCCTGCCTCCGTGCCTGATGCCTACTCGCTGGTCTTGATCAACATTGACAAGCAGAAGCAGAGCGAACTTGAATTGGAAAAGAAGCAGCAGACCAACAAGGAGATCATTCAACTGTCAGAAAGGTTGAACGTCAAGAACAGCAAGCTGGAGACGGCAATCGCGGATGCCTTGGGCACTCTGGGCCGGGACATCGGAGCCGACCGCTTCTATTTGATGGAAACCGACCAGCGCTTTGCCAAGAATACCTATGAATGGGTCAGACACGGGATTGCCTCCGCCCAGGCCAAGCAGCAGTACGTCAATATTACCAGTGATGGCCACGGCTTGAAGAAGGGCGAGCTCGCCGCGCTTGAAAGCATGGTTTTGACGGATCCGGCTGAAATCAAGGCGAAGTTTCCCGACATCATTGCTTCTTATACTGACTATGAAGTCAAGAACCTGATGTTCGCGGCCTTTTACGAAAGCGGGGCGATCAAGGGTTTCGTGGTCGCCGAAAACTTTGACGCGGACCTGAACATTGACTTCAAGAACTTGATTGAGCTGACCGCGGACTTCCTTGGCGCAAAGATCATTAGCCGCAATCTGGAGCTGCAGCGCGATACCGACGTCTTGACCGGCCTGAATGACCGGCACCCGTACTTGGCCAAGGTCAAGCGCTACCGGCAGGCTGAAGCCAGCCAGGGGATTGGCGTGGTCTACTGTGATCTTAACGGACTTAAAGAGACCAACGACCAGCTGGGCCACCCGGCTGGGGATGCCCTTTTGATCAAGGCCGGAAACTTCTTGAGCGAGAACTTTGACCACCGCTTCGTTTACCGCGTTGGGGGCGATGAGTTCGTCATTCTTGATGACGAAAACACTAGATTGGACTTTTTGAAGAAGTGCCACGACTTTGCTCGCAAGCTGACTCAGCCTGACACGCCGTCCATCTCGATCGGGGTAGAGTGGTGCGCTGACTCGCATAAGCTGGAAGAGGCTATCAGCAGCGCCGACCGCAAGATGCAGGAAGCCAAGAACGAATACTACAAGAAGCACAAGCGCTACCGCTAAGATAGGCTATAATTGTAGTCAGAAGTCTAAAGCTAGCTTGGAGAGAAAAAATATGAAAAAGCTTAAAAGCACTACAGTCTATTCCATCATCATCGCGCTGGTGATGGCGGCTTTTGGCGTGCTCAGCTTGTATGGCCGCGGGGAAAGTGGCTTTTATCAGGGAATTTTTTCAGAAGACAAGATTGCCGATGTTACCAATTCCTGGACGGACGCCAAGGGACGCAAGGCAGAGCTGGGTGACCTGCGGCCGGACAAGGGGACGGATCACAAGTCGATCTATCTCAAGCTGCCTGAAAACCTGGGAAACAATGAGCACTTGATTCTGGTCTCAGACAATATCGAGCAAATCAGCTTCTACGTTGGCAACAAGCGGATCTACGTGAGTCACCCGCAGGTCAGCACGGCCTGGCTGCAGCTGACGCCTAAGAAGCAGCCTTTAACCAGTGAAATCATGGTGCCCAAGAAGTATGCCGGGCAAACTGCCCGCCTGTACCTGAGCGGCATTCAGCAAGCCAGCGGGCAGATCTTCAACTGCCGCCTGGGCAGCAGCGGCCGCTACCTGAGCGACTACCTGAAGAACAATACCCTGCCGGAACTGCTGGACATGGTCATCATCCTGCTGGGGCTGACGACCTTTATTTTGACCTTGACCGCGCCTTTGATTGACAAGATGCGGTCCAGCCTGCGCTATTTCGCGGAATCTTCGATTCTGTTCGGGCTTTGGCAGCTGCAGCTGGAATACGTGCCCGCCATTCTTTATGGGCACTTCCGGATTTGGCGCTTGTTCAACTATCCAGTCTTGATGGTGCTGCCATATTTGCTGATCATGGTCATCAACGCCCAGCTTGAGCAGCCACGCAAGGGCTATGCCGCCTTTGGCTTTGCCTTGTCCATGATTGACGTGGCCTACGTGGCCGGCAGCTGGCTGCTTTTTAAGAGAGAAATGTCCGATGCCGTGCCGGTCTTCCAGCTGGTTTTTGCCATTGCCTTCGTTTTCGGCATGCTGGTGAGCGGCATCGATCTGTGGCGGCACTACGCGCGAAAGAGGGCGGAAAAAGAGACCAAGCCGCTGATCCTTGATGATTTTGAAGCCGAAAAGCAGAAGGCCAAGGAAACGGAAAGCAAACTGATGCTGCCGCTGCATTGGCTGCTCTTGGCCGGCATGGCCGCCTTGTCGCTCAGCGCGGTCTTTGACTTGTACCAGCAAGTGGCCACGCATGGGGGCTGGATCGGCTACCCAGCCCTGCGGCTGATCTTCTTCTGCCTGCAGGTGGTCGTGTTCAGGCAATTGCTGGTTTCAGAATTAGCCGGCATGCAGCACAAGGGGCAAGACGATACCTATCTCAAGATGGTCAATTACGATCAATTGACTGGTCTTTACTCCCAGTACTACCTAACCAAGAAGCTAAACGCCCGCCGGCAGGCCAGCGTATCTTTCATGCCGACGATCGTCTACTTCAACTTGGCCAAGTTCAAGCTCTATAACGTCATCAATGGCCACGAGGCCGGTGACGAATGCTTGAAGAAGGTAGCCCAGGTCTTGACGGAGATTTTCGGCAGCGAGAACATGGCCCGCTTTGGGAACGACCACTTCGTCGTGATCTCGGCTGATGAAGACCAGACCATCAAGAACGTGCAAAAGGCCAATGAGGCAGTTTCCAAGCTTGATCCTTCCTTCAAGCTGTACCTGAAGGCCGGAATCTACTACTCAGACGGTACCGAATCGATTGATACTGAATACGACTATGCCAAGACGGCCTGCGATGAGGTCAAGGAAGGCGCCAAGAAGTGCTACCAGGTCTACACGGCGGAATTCAGCGAAAAAGCTGAATACACCAAGTTCGTTGTTGACCACATTGATGACGCCATCAAGAACGGAGACGTTGAGGTCTTCTTCCAGCCGCAAGTGCACCTGATGGATGGCAAGCTGTCCGGCTTGGAAGCTCTGGCCCGCTGGAGTGACCAAAACCGCGGCTTCATGTCGCCTGGCCGCTTCGTGCCAATTCTGGAAGACTCCAACCTGACCTACAAGTTGGACATGTACGTCCTTGAGGAAGCTGCCAAATTGATCAAGCAGCGAATGGCTGAAGGCAAGCCGATGGTGCCTGTGTCCTTCAACCTGTCGCGGACCGACTTCGTGACGACCAACCCCAACCAGATTCTGGTGGATTTGACCAAGCGGTATGATATTCCCCGGGAAATGCTGCGGGTGGAAATTACGGAAACCATCCTGACCGAAGATCCGGTCAAGATCAAGCGGGCTATCGACCAGTTTCACAAAGATGGCTTCCAGGTCCTGATGGACGACTTCGGAAGCGGGGCTTCCAGCTTGAACACCCTGAAGGAATACGGCTTTGATGAAATCAAGCTGGATATGATCTTCATGCGCAACTTTGATGAAAACAGCGAAAAGGTCATCCGGCCCCTGATCTCCATGGCCAAAAGCCTGAACGTCCACACCTTGTGCGAAGGGGTGGAAAGCGAGCGGCAGCTGGCCTTCTTGAAGGACATTGGCTGCGAAGTCGTTCAGGGCTACTACTACGGCAAGCCAAACAACTTCACCGAAGTCGAAGAGCACCTGGAAGACATGGGCGTTGAATGGGAGAATAGCGACGAGAACAGCTTCTTTGAAACGGTTGGCCTGGTCGACGTCAACAGCGACCAGCCGCTGGCGCTGTTGGCTTATGGCCAGGGCGACTTTAGCTACTACTACATGAACTCTGGCTTTCGATCCTTTGCCGCGCAAATCGGCATTACTCTGCAAGACAAGCACCAAATGGCCTGGAGCGATGAAGATCTGCAGCGGCAGCTGGCCGCTTTTGCCAGCGTTGCCCAGCGCTCGGCCCATGAGCAGATCGCGGCGCTGACCAGTGCGGGCGAGACTTACCGCCTGCGCTTCAAGCTGATCGTGCGCGGGGACAAGCATGCCATGTTCAAGGTCACCCTTTTGGGCAGTCAGAATGACGCGGTTACGGAAGGCAAGCAGGCTTATGAAAAGCTGCCGCTCCCTTATGTCATCGTCCGGCCATACTATACGCATAGCGAAATTGGCGCTGAAGCTGAATTCGTTGGCGTCAACAGGGCCTTTTGCCAGCAGGTTGGCTTGACCAAGAACGAATTGCTGGGCAAGAAGCTGACAGAAGTGCTGCCAGGCGACAACCCGCAATGGGTCAAATTGCCGTTAGCAGTGCTGCAGACAGGTCGGGCCAGCTCGCGCCGGCTCTATTCCAAGGCCATGGAATCCTGGGCTGAGTTTACCTTGATTCCAGCAGAGACTCCTGGCTGCGTGGCATATGCCTTCACCAAGATTGCCGGCGACTCAAGCGAACTCAAGCGCCTGAAGCAGGCGCCGGACGTAGCGGCCCAAGCCAGCATCCTGGCCTGGACCCTGAATGGCCCAGAAGACCACGTCTCCCAGATCAACTTCTCGCTGGCGGAAGTTGCCAGCCTGCTTGAGCCCGACCGGGTCTACCTGCTGACGAACCACGGCGGGGCCGGCAAGCTGGAATATGAATGGACCAAGAAACAGAGCCTGCTGGGACGGATTTCTGACCGCTTGAGTCAGGCCTTGATCGGGTACTTGGAACAGCTGCGGGCCGGGCAGCCATACCTGTATATCAGCAACATGGAAAGCCTGCGCTTTGACCGCGAGCTCTATGAGCTGACCCGGAAGAATATCAGAATTCTCCTGGTGCCGCTCTTTAAGGGGCAGGAATTGCTGGGCTACCTTGGGGTGGAAAACTTTGAGGCCGACCGTTTGGCTTACGCCAAGGACCTGTTGGCCCAATACACCCAGTATTTGTCATCTAAACTGGCTACGATCCAGCGGATGTCTGAACTGGCAGCCGGCACGCCAAGCGACCACTTAACCGGCTTGGGCAATCAGACGGCATACGAGGCCAAGCTGGCTGAACTTAAGGAAGCCAAGATTCCAGCCGGCTTGCTGTATACTGACCTGTACGGCTTGCGGGACTTTAACGTTGATCATGGCCCGCAGGAAGGGAACCTGCTCTTGCAGCAGACCGCTGACCTGCTCAATGACATTTTCCCCGCCCAGAACCTGTACCGGATAGGCGGGGAAGTCTTCGTGGCAGTCCTGCCGCAAGTCAGCCAGGAAGCTTTCGCGGCCAAGCAGCAGGAGCTCCAGGCGGCCCTGGCAAAGAGTACTCGGATCGACCTATTGGTGACTGGCAAGATCTGCGATTATCCAAAGCACATCCAGCAAGCCGCCAAGCAGCTTGACCAAGCCTTAGCTGACCTGAAGGCTGGTCATTAGCCTGCAAAATTGCAAAGCAAGAGTCCTTTTCTGCAAAGAAGAGGACTCTTTTTTTCGGGCAAAAGCCTGAGCATGGTATAATATAGGCCAATCAAATTAAAGCAGGCTGTCTAAAACAGATAATAAAAAAGAGGTAGACGTGATGAAGAAGATCTTATTTGTGTGCCATGGCAATATCTGCCGGTCGCCAATGGCGGAATTTACCATGAAGCAGCTCTTAGCACAAAATGGCCTGGCGGATCAGGTTGAAGTTGCCTCCGCGGCTACGACCAGCGATGAGATCAATGCTGGCGGCTACGGGAACCCGATCGATCCGCGGGCCCAGCGGGAGCTGAGCAAGCAGCACGTGCCTTTTGGCCAGCACTACGCGACCTTGTTGACCAAGGAAGACTATGGCAAGTATGACTACTTGATTGCCATGGACTCAGAGAACCTGCTGGACATGAACCGGATTACCGGCGGGGATCCAGCTCGCAAAGAAGTGAAGCTGCGCCAGTTCACCGGCAGCTTTGCCGATATCGACGACCCTTGGTACACCAATGACTTTGCGACGGCCTTCAAGCAAATCAAGGAGGGCTGCGAGGCCTTGCTGGAAACGGTTAAAAAGGATTTGGCCCAATAGCTGGCAAAATGTAGTAGAATCTATTTTGGATAAAAGTAATTAAGTAATTAGCAGCAACAATTAGCAATTGTTGTGCATTAGTAAGGAATAGGTTCTATGAGAAGATTTACGATTTTGCACCCAAGCGGCCGGATTGCCGGTCTGGTCATCAAGCGCCTGCTGAGCGAGGAACGGTTCGCGGACGTTCAATTGACCTTGCTGGCAGAAATGCCGGAAAAGCTGACTGAACTGCAGGGCAATGGCCGCGTGACCATTATTTCCGGCAGCAGCCGGGACTACGAGGCCGTATTGACGGCAACCAAGGACGCGGACCTGGTCTTTTTGGCTAAAGTGGATGACCGCAAGTTTACGCCAACGACCAAGAACTTGGTCAAAGCCAGCAAAGAGAATGGCTTTGGGCGCGTGATTGCCCTCAGCTTGGCTGGCCTGTATTATGAGATCCCTGGCGAATTTGGCTGCTGGGTCGACGAAATGGTCGGCAGCGGCCGCTTCCTGCCTGCCAGAGAAGCCGGCCAGCGGCTGGAGCAGTCAGGCCTGAACTACACCCTGATCAGAATGCCGGCTTTGACCAACTGGCCAGACGTCAAGTACGTCACTACTGAGCGGGGGGAGACCTTTGAAGGAGTCTCCGTCTCTAGAAGCTCAGTGGCTGACCTGGTCTTGAAGGCGATGGCGGACCCATCCTTTGCGGCCTTTGCCAGCGTTGGCATCGTGCAGCCGGAGACCGCAGGCTATACCCGTCCAGTCTATTAAACGGCTCTCTGCTGTGATTTGAGATATATAAAAAGGCTTCCAGAAGTTTTGTCACTTCTAGAAGCCTTTTTAATTCGTTAGTTCTTTATTACGTTGAGGGCGAGAAAACTTGGCATTTCAATGCCGAGTTGAATCGCC
>NZ_JAOQBX010000021.1:0-30180 GCF_044902225.1 Lactobacillus sp. 23-2
GAGGATAGGGCGCTGCCGCGCGAAGCAAGAGTCAGACGGAAGTCTGGCTCTTTTTGTTTTGCTAGGAAAAGCAAAACATGATCCAAAATTTTGGAAATCGCGGATTATAGACAGGTATAATTAGTTAGTGTGCAATAGCTGAAATTTTAGGGGGATTAGTGAGATGGACAGATTAGCATATTGGTGCATTTGGCTCAGGCGCCGTTCTTTTTTCAGAATGGCTCAGCGAACCTTTTCCACCCTGATGCCGCTGGCGATGATTGGGGCCTATTTTCAGGTCCTGCAGGACAGCGTGTTCTCGCCAGAAAGCTTTATTTACAACTTATTTGACTTTGACAAGCTCATGAGTGACACTTTCTGGGATATCGGCATGAGCTTGTCGCAAAGCGTGGTGCAGGTGATCTTCAGCCTCTTTGGCATCTATGTGGTCTACTTCGCGGCGGCTTTTACGGCCGACTTGTACAAAAAGGACCATACCATGGCTGGGATCAGCGGAAGCACGATCCTCCTGGTTATCAGCTATTTGACCCAGATGGGGAAGACTGGCCGGGTCTCCTTGTTTCAGTCTCCTTTCTTAAGCATTCAGTATACCCTGATTGCCTTGGTGGTCGGCTACATCGTGGGGCAGATCTTTCACTGGCTGGCTCCGGCTTATGAGCAAGTTGACTACGAGCATGCCCGGATGGTTCAGACCCGTGCCTTGAATGCCTTAAAGCCCAGCACCGTCAGCATCCTGATCGGGGCCGCGGCTGGCGGCTTGGCCTACTGGCTGGCCAGCCAGGCCGGCAGGACTGGCAGCTTTGCCGCCTTCTGGTCGCCAATCGAAAATTCCAACAATCTCCTGGAGATCGTTCCCGCCACCATTCTGGCCAGCTTCTTGAACTGGATCGGAATTGAGTCCCCGATCGCGGAAATGAGCAACCTGACTACTTCCGCGGCTGCCACGGCCAACTTGAACTTCGTCCTGCGGCGGGGGTCGGTCTGGAACGTGCCTTACCGTTTTCTGGGCGGATCCTTGATCTACTCCTATGGGACCATGGGCGGCTGCGTGGCCGTTTTGGCCATGCTGCTGGCGATCTTGATCTGGGGGCGGCGAAGAGAGGCGGAGACGGTTTCCAAGTTGAACCTGATCCCGGTCCTCTTCAGCTCCGCCCGCGGCTTTATGATCGGCCTGCCGGTCGTCTTGAACCCCATCTTTTGCCTGCAATTGACCATTCTGCCCGCGTTTAACATCCTGGTGGCCTCTTTGGCCATCGCCTTGAAGATCGTACCGACGCCGGTCTACGCGGTCCTCACGGGGACGCCAGGGCCGCTGACGGCCTTTTTCGCTACTAACGGCAACTGGCCGACCCTGATTTTCTCGATCTGCCTCTTTATCGCGGATATCCTCTTGATGGTGCCAGCCGTCAAGCTGGACAACCACGCCAAGCGGCTCTTGCAGCAGTATGAACGGAAGGAGGACCAGCATGCTTAAGCAAAAAGTCCGCTTTCACTGGCCGGAAAGCCGGAACTGGCGCCTGATCATCATCGTCTTTACCTTGATCATCCTCTTGGCCGTGCCCGGCTATTCCTGGATGAAGAAGACCAATAAGGCCCATGCCGAGCGCCAGCGCTCCAAGCTGTCTCCAGTCATCATGGTGCCGGGCTCCAGTGCCACGGTCAGCCGTTTCAATGAACTGGTGTCCTTGCTGAACAAGCATACGCCTGACAAGCACAGCCTGCTGAAGGTGGAAGTCAGCGAGGACGGCGGCTTGACCTATACGGGCTCAATCAAGCGCGGGGACAATGAACCCTTTATCGTGATCGGCTTTGCAAACAACCATGACGGCTATGCCAATATCAAGAAGCAGGCCAGCTGGCTGGACGATGCCTTTTACGAAATCTCGCGGAACTACAAGTTCAACAACTTCAAGGCTTTTGGCCACTCAAACGGCGGCTTGATCTGGACCTACTGGCTGGAGCACTACTATAGCCAGTACAATTCGGACATCAAGATGAAGCGGCTGATGACCCTGGGGTCGCCGTACAATTTTAATGAAAAAAGCATCAAGAACAAGACCCAGATGCTGTCGGAATTCATCAAGTACCGCAAGCGCCTGCCCAAGAGCCTGATCGTCTACTCTCTGTCGGGGGGCGAAAACTATGAATCCGACGGGATCGTGCCGGAAAATAGCGTGGAGGCTGGAAAGTACATCTTCCAGAACCAGGTCAAGAGCTACACGACCATGACCGTGACCGGGGTTGACGCCCAGCACTCCAGTCTGCCGCAGAACAAGCAGGTCGTTCGCCTGATTGAGCAGTACCTGCTCAGCCATGACGCGGCCGGACCGCAGGCGGCGGGCAGCCAGCGGAAGCAGTAACTTTGCCACTTGGCAAAAGCCAGCATTGACTGTATGATTATTAGTAAAAGATTAAAAAACAGCAGCTAACAGCAACGGCAGTCAATGCTCTTTTCCCTAAGAAACAGAAAGGGCGGAAACATGAAGATAAAATTGATCGCAGTCGACCTTGACGGGACCCTCTTGAACTCCAAGAAGGAAGTCAGCCCCAAGACCCTGAAGGCCTTGAAGCGGGCCCGGGCCCATGGCATCTACGTGGTGCCCCTGTCCGGCCGGCCTTTGCCTGGGGTGCTGAAGGTCTTTGAGCCTTTTGCCTTCAAGGCGGATGAAAACTTCGCCATTTGCTACAATGGCGGCTTGGTGCAGCGGATGGACGGACAGATTCTCCATTCCAGCGCCCTGACTCCGGGAAACGTTGACCACCTGATTGCCTTGAAGCGGCCAGGGATCATGGGGCCTTATCTGATGAACACCGAGGACTTCTACGTTCCCAAGGGGGCCAGCAAGTTCGGCGTTTCTTTCGTGGCCAAGGCCCGCAACATGGGGGTCAAGGTCATGGAAGACGGGGTGGACTACCAGATCATCAAGGGCGAGTTCGTCTCGCTGCCAAGCCTGATGAAGAAGTTTAGAGCTGCCTTGCCGCCAGCAGCGGACAAGGAATTCACCATTTCCGCCAGCGGCGGCCAGTGCTTGGAATTCAACACCTACGGCACGACCAAGGGCAATGCCTTGACCTACCTGCTGGATTATTTGGACATTCCGCAAAAGGAGGCCATGGTCTTTGGGGACAACAACAATGACCTGTCAGACTTCAGCCTGCCTGACGTCTTCAAGGTAGCCATGGGCAATGCCATTCCGGAAATCAAGCAGCGGGCCGACTACATCACCGCCAGCAACAATCAGGATGGGATTGCCAAGGCCGTTGAGCAGTTAGTGGACATGGAGGACTAGCACATGAACAAACCTGTTATCGGAATTTCCGGCTCAGAAGTAGCCATTACCGGCGGCCCCTTTTTTGGCGAGCCCCGGACTTACGTCAACGCGGCCTACGTGGACTCGGTCTACCAAAACGGCGGCATCCCCTTGGTGATTCCTTTTACCAAGGGCACCAGTGAAATGGCCCAGGAGCAGCTGCAGGCGGTAGACGCCCTGATCCTGTCCGGCGGCCACGACGTTGACCCCCACCTGTACGGGGAAGAGCAGGATCCAAAGAGCGGGGCGACCTGGCCAGACCGCGACAAGTTTGACATCGCCCTGTTAAAGGCGGCTGAAGCAGCCGGCAAGCCCGTATTGGGCATCTGCCGGGGAGCGCAGATCATCAACGTGGCCCATGGCGGCTCCATGTGGCAGGACGGCTCCTTGCGCGGCAAGTACACCTTGAAGCACATGCAGGGCACCCGGCCGGACGTTGGCAGCCACAAGGTGACCTTGCGGGAAGGGACGCGCCTGGCCCAGATCTTTGGTCAGACCGAGCTGCTGACCAACTCCTTCCACCACCAGATGATCAAGGACGTGGCCCCGGACCTGGTTCTGGCCGGCTGGGCCAGCGACGAGGTGCCGGAAGCCCTGGAATCCCGCGACGGGAAGGTCATCGCGGTCCAGTGGCATCCAGAAGAGATGCACGCCAACCCGGCCCCGGAATCATGGATCATGAACAAGATCTTCAAGTACCTGATTGACCAGGCGCAAGCACGATAAAGAAGTCAAAATGCTGCAAGGACTGCCTCCTTCAGCATTTTTTGCAGAAGGCAAGTACTTTTAAAAAAAACAAAAAAGTTACACGTGAAACAAAGTGCGAGGACAGGAAAAATGAATCGGAAGCAGCACGGCATCATGCTGGCGGTAGTGGGGGCCTCCTTGTGGGGGACCTCGGGCACGGCGGCAGAGATGCTTTACCAGCATGCCAACATCAACACCTTGTGGCTGGTCGGCGTCAGGGCCTGGCTGGCCGGGGCCATGTTTTTGCTTTTCAGCTACCTGCGGGAGGGGCGGAAGATTTTTGCCATTTTCCATGACAAGCATGACTTGCTCTATGGGGCCCTCTATGGCCTGTTCGGGCTAGTCGGCAGCCAGCTGACCTACTTTTACTGCGTCCAGCTTTCCAACGCGCCCACGGCCACGGTGCTGGTCTTCCTGGCCCCGGTTTTGATCATTGCCTTTATGGCTATCAAGACCCGGCAGAAGCCGCGGCGGGTTGACCTCCTGTCGATTGCCGTGGCCTTGGTGGGGACCGTCATCCTGGTGACCAATGGCAATTTGGGCCACTTAGCCGTCACGCCGGCCACCCTGTTCTGGGGCTTTCTTTCAGCCGTGACCCAGGCCGCCGACATCGTGATGCCGGCCAAGCTGTTCAAGAAGTACGGGACCATCGACATCCTCAGCTGGGGCATGCTCTTTGGCGGAATCGTCCTGACGCCGGTCCTGCTGGCTGTCCCGGCCAAGCACGTCACTTTGCCTGAATGGGGCCTGGTCTTGTACATCGTCGTGGCCGGCACCCTGCTGGCTTATGCCTTGTACCTGTCCTCGGTTTTGTACATCTCAGCGGCCTTGGCCGGGATCTTGGAGGCCTTTGAGCCGTTAGTCGCGACGATCTTGTCCGTGTCGCTCCTGGGCAGCGACTTCGGAATCATGAAGATGGTCGGCGGGGCCCTGATCGTGCTGGCAACGGGGATGCAGCTGCTTCCCAGCCCCCGCGGGGCCAAGCTGCGCCGCAAGCAGGCTTAGGAAAAATAAAAAATTGCCTGTTATTTCTGTTGTTTATTAAGGCTTAAAAAGGTTATACTTAATCTATTAATAATTTTTTAAGACTTTATTTTGACAGGGGGGACGGCAATGAACGGGGAAATGGATGCCCGGACCGGGGTGAAGGAGACGATTCCAACGGTCTTGGGCTATATCGGGATCGGCCTGGCCTTTGGGATCATCGCCCACACCAGCGGCTTTACGGCCCTGGAGGCGACTTTGATGTCGCTCTTGGTCTACACTGGGGCCGGGGAATTTGCCCTGGTCTCCATGTATGCGGCCGGGAGCTCGGTTTTTGCCATTGCCCTGGCGGTGACCTTGATGAGCTCGCGGATGCTGCTGATGTCCCTGACTTTGGCACCCAAATTCAAAGAGGAGCGGCTGGCCAAGAATCTCTGGCTGGGCTTTCTGCTGACCGACGAAACTTTTGCCCTGGCCATCACCAAGCTTAACTATACTGAGGGCAAGCTGTCCTATGACTGGCTGAACGCGTCAAACCTCATGGCTTATCTGACGTGGGCCGGATCCAGCTGCCTTGGGGCGCTCTTGGGCGGCCTGGTGCCGGACACCAAGGCTCTGGGCCTGGACTTTGCCGTCGCGGCCATGTTCCTGGGCCTGCTGTACCTGCAGCTGATCAGCGACAAGGCGGTTGAATTCAACCTGCAGCTGATTATGATCGGGGTCACGGCCCTGTTGACCTACCTGGGGATGATCGTGCTGCCAAGCAGCGCGGTCACGATTGTCGTTACTTTTGCCGGATGTTTGTTAGGAATGGGGATCAAGCATGCCTTTTTCAAGTAAATTAATCGTGACCTACCTGGTCTGCTGCGCCGCGATCACCTTCTTGCGGCTCGTGCCCTTTATCGTCCTGAAAAAGTTCGCCATGCCCAAATGGCTGATGGAGTTCCTGCAGTTCGTGCCGATCGTGATCATGACCACCCTGTGGTTCAGCTGCCTGTTCACGGCCAAGCAGGGCCAGCTGCCTAAGGTCGACTGGCAGTACGCCGGCGCCACCGTGCCAGCCCTGGCCGCGGCCATTTTAACCAAGGACCTGCTGTGGATCGTCATCGCCGGCGTGGCCAGCCTGGCCTTGATCCGCCTGTTTTAAGAAAAATAAGGCAAACAAAACTAGGAAAATAAAGCCACCTGCAGAAAAAGCAGGTGGCTTTTGCTTTTTAAAAATTATTTTCCAAAGAAGGGCATTTTTTCCTTGCAAAAAGATGAGGGAAGGATTAGATTAGAAACAAGTTAAAAGTACTAAAGAAATTCAAACACCAGAAAGAGCAGAGTAGACCAAGCTTCCGCCTTAAAGAGAGTCAATGAACGGTGAGAAAGTGGCACGCGGGGCTTGGAACGAAAGTAGGCTTGGAGTGGTTAATGCGACGCGTCTCGCGGAGCGTTAAATGGGTTCGCCCTTTACAGCGTCAACGTCTTGGCTGGAGCAGTCCGGCCAGTACGGGGTAAGGTTGCTCTGGCGACAGGGCAATGAATTAAGGTGGTAACACGCGAGACGCGTCCTTGCAGAAGCTCGGCTTCTGCTGGGGCGTTTTTTTTAGCATTTTTAATGACTTGAGATTAGCGCTGATCTCCAAATTTCACTGTTGTTTTCGTTTTTACTGGAAATTTAGGAGATTCAATCATGAAGAAACTGCAATTAAAACATTATTTGATTATCGCGTCATTGATTTTTGGGATGTTCTTCGGGGCCGGAAACCTGATCTTCCCAGTGCACTTGGGCCAGCTGGCCGGCAGTCACTGGCTGCCAGCCGCGATCGGCTTCATCATTTCCGGGACCCTGATCCCCCTGGCTGCCCTTTTGGCCCTGGCCATTACTAGAGCTGACGGGATCTACGGCCTAGCGTCGCCATTAGGCGGGGGCTTTGCCTTGACCTTCTTGATCCTGGTCCACTTGACTTTGGGGCCGCTGTTCGCCACCCCGCGGACCGCAACGGTGCCTTTCGCCATGTTTTCCGCCCACTTCCCGGCCGCTATGCAGCCTTGGGCCTTGCTGATCTACTCCGCCATCTTCTTCGGGATCGTTTACTACGCGTCCTTGACTGAAGGCAAGATCACTGACAATGTCGGCAAGATCCTGAACCCAGCCTTCCTGCTGCTGCTCTTCATTATGTTCTTGTTTGCCTTTATCAATCCAATGGGCTCAGCCGCAAGCACCAAGGCCGCTGCCGGCTACGCGGGCGCTGCTTTCCCGAACGGCTTTTTGGAAGGGTACAACACCTTGGACGCGCTGGCTGCCTTAGCCTTCGGCGTTACGGTTGTTTCGGCCATCCGGGCCTTTGGCCTGAAGAAGGAAAAGGATGCCTCACTGGCCCTGGCCAAGACGGGCTTGCTGGGCTTCCTCGGCATCGCTTTGATCTACTTCATCTTGATCTGGCTTGGGGCAAGCAGCCTGCACTACTTCAAGCTGTCAGCCAACGGCGGCATTGCTTTTGCCCAAATCGCCAACCACTTCCTCGGCCTCTTTGGTGAAGCCCTCCTGGCCCTTTTGGCCACCATCACCTGCATGTCATCAGCGATCGGCCTGGTCGTTGCCTTTGCCCAAGACTTCCACAAGCGTTTCCCGAAGATTTCCTACCGGACTTTCCTGACCTTTAACTGCGGCATTTCCTTCCTGATTGCCAACTTCGGCCTGAACACCATCATTTCCTGGTCAACCCCGGTTTTGATGTTCCTGTACCCGATTGCCATCGCTTTGATCTTCTGCGGCCTGACTTCCAAGCTGTTTAAGAACGACAGCATCGTTTACCGCTTCACCATCTTCTTTGCCCTGATCCCAGCAATTTTTGACGGGATCAACGCCGCGCCGGCCCTGATCGCCAACACGGCCCTGGCCAAGGCTATGATCGCCTTTGCCAGCCACTACTTCCCATTCTTTTCACTGGGCTTGGGCTGGCTGACCTTCGGGATTGCCGGCTACATCATCGGTCTGAGCGGCCACTTGCTCAAGCAGCACCTGGGCCAGACCGCCAAGCAGATGGAACTGAACTAGTCCAGCTGCTTAAAAACTCCCATTTTTCCAAAACGAAAAAATGCAAAAACTCCAGAGCCTTGGCTTTGGAGTTTTTGCGTGGAATTTTAAAGCTCATCCAGGCAGAACTGGCTGCCAAGCAGGTCATTGCGGCCATTGCCTTTAACCGAGTAAAGGTTGCGGTCGGCCTGGCGGATCATGGCCTGCACCTGGGCTGGCGTCAGGGCCGTCCCTTGCACGTAGCCCACGGAGATGTGAATGGAGAAGTAGAGGCCCAGCAGCTGGATGTGCTCCAGGGCCTGGCGGACCTTGGCGTCCTTTTCCTTAATCTCCTCATCGCTCAAGCGGTCGCAAAGGATCAAGAACTCATCGCCGCCGTACCGGTAGCAGTGCCCGATCCCGTAGTTCTCCAACAGGACTTGGCTGATGCTCTTCAGGACCTCGTCGCCGTAGCGGTGGCCATAGTTGTCGTTATAGTCCTTGAAGTGGTCGATGTCGATCATCATTACGGTGATTGGCTTCTTGGTCAGGTACTTGAAGTCACGCTCGAAATTGTGCCGGTTCTTCAAGCTGGTCAGGGCGTCCATGGAGGCTTCTTTTTTCAATTCAGCGATCCGCTTGGCGGTGTGGGTGACGTCCAAAAAGAGGCCCACCAGGCCAGTGGTCTGCTTGTTGGAGTAGACCGGGGCCTTGAAGGTCAGAATGTCCCGGACCTGCCCCCGGGCATGGGTCTGGCCCATGGCGCGCAGGGGGATGCCGTCTTGCAGGATCTGCTGCTCGCTGCCTTCAAAAGCCGCCGCGTTGGCGTTGAAGCCCAGTTCGTCATCCGTATGGCCGACCACGTCATTGGCGGTCATGCCGTAGTAGTCCAGGAAGTACTGGTTGACGCCCAGGAAGCGGCGGTCCTTGTCCTTCCAGAACATGCCAAGCTTGATGCTGCTGATGAGCGACTTCCAGACGTCGTTCTTTTTGACGTCATGGGCCACGCTGCCATAGAAGTCGCTGAGCTCCCTGATCGGGTGGCCGTCGATTTCCGCCAGGATGGCTTTGCTGTCGTTGTAACTGGCAACCAATTGCATCTGCACCTGGTAGCGCAGGCGGTCCTTGGTGGTCATGACCCAAGAGGTAGTGTCGCCGGCTGACTCGCAGCTGGCCGCGGCGTCCCAAAAGCGCAGGGCATTGTTGGACGTGCGGGCATGCAGGGCATCCAGGAAGGCAGTTTCCGTCCCATAGAGCTGCTTGGACTGCTGGCGGCCGGCAGGATTGACGTAGACCAGGTCGAGCTGACGGTCTTTGACCAGGAACAGGGCAACGGGGAAGGAGGTGCCCAAGGGCGGCGTCTGCTTGTTGAAGAAGCGGTAGGAGGGGTCAAACACGTCAATCGAGTTGATCTCATTGTAGAACCAGGACTCGCCCATGCTTTGGGTCTGCAGACCCGCCCGGTCCAAGCGCTTGGTAATTTCCTCATAGGCGGCCGGGGCCATCAGGTACTTGCCCTGCATGAGCAGGCAGCCCAAGCGCCTGATGAAGCTGTACTGGCCGTAAGTCTCCACCCCTTTAAAAAGCGGCCGGCAGCCCAGGCGCTTGCAGAGGTCGATCGTGCTGGTCAAGACGGTCATGGACTTTTGATTTTTGATATCCAGCTTATTCATATCAAACTTGACAAAGTCAAAGTCGAAGTCAGCCAAGGCATTGATCAGGCTATAGCTGCTGGTGCGGGTGTCGAAGGAGTAGATGTAGCCTTCAGCCTTGAGCTGGGTGAGCCGTTCTTGGATCACTTCTTTGTCGGCATCATCAGCCAGGGCCAGATCAAAGCAGAGGTAATGGCGGGGAATCTGGTATTTGGCCATCAGCGCGTTGACGTTGGTCAGGAAGTCGTCGTCTTCCAGGTCATCGGCCAGCAGGTTGATGACCAGGGGGATGTTCAGATGGCTTTCATTGCGCCGCTGGCTCCAGATCCGGCAGGCCTGCTTGAGGACGTGCAGGTCCAGCACGTGGGTCAAGTGGACCTCTTCCAGATAATGGAGAAAGTCCTTCGGGTAAAGGACGCCAAGCTTTGGGTCGTCCCAGCGGGCAAAAAGCTCCAAGGCTACAGCCTTGTGGTTGAAGACGTTGACCATGGGCTGCACGTCGACTTTAATCCAGTCGTCAGCTAGGGCCTGGGCCAGGTGGGTCATGATGTAGTCCCGCTTAGCGAAGCGCTCTTTGACCCGGCTGTCGTAGAACTTGCAGGCAGTCTTTTCGTTGCTGGACATGGACAATAGGGCCAGGTGGGCCTTGTCGACCGCGGAGACGGCGTATTCCTCTTGGTCAGCGGTCAAGTAGACCCCGCAGCGGATGGCGGTCAGGTGGTCGGCCGCGATCTGTTTCATTTGCCGGTTCAGCTGGCCGATCCGTTCTTCCAGACCGCTTCTGCGGGTAATGATAACGAACTGGTCTTGGGAATAGCGGCAGATCAGGCTGTCAGTAAAGACTTCCCGCATCGCCTGGCCCAGGCGGTTCAGCAGGATGTCGCCCTTCACGTAGCCAAAGCGGTTGTTGTAGGCGTTCATGTTGTTGACGTCCAGGAGAATGACGGCCGCGACCCGGTGCTCTCTTTGCACCTGGTGAAGGAATTTGCTGCCTTCAATGTTGAAATGGTTGATGTTGGGCAGGCCGGTCAGGCGGTCGACCTGGCTGCATTGCTGGCAGGATGTCTCCAGTTCTGCTTCAGCCCCGCTGGCCGTCAGGTCAGCGTAAGCAACGTATTCCAAAAAAGCCCCATTTGGCGCGGCAAAGGGCTTTCTGGTCGCCAAAAGCCGGTGGTAGCTGCCGTTGATGGCAAAACGAAAGAGCAGCTGGCCGGAGTTCTGACGGCAATTGTGAATAAAAGCCGTCATGGCCTGCCGGTCGTCTGGATAGACGCGGCTGAAACTATGCTGGTTTAAGTAATTCATGGCCTCAGTCCGGGAGCTCTGGACCATTTGGCAGTAGCCATCTGAAACGAGCAGGACCTGATGCGCGGTGCCTGAAAGCTGGTAGACAAGCAGGGGGAAAGGTGAGTTTTCATAGAGATCGCGGACGCGCGTGCTAAACTGATAATCTGCATCTTTCATTGTCAATCATTCACTCCTAAAGTAAATTTATCCAATCGAGCTAGTATAACCTAATTATAATACTTGTTATTGAAAATAAGCCAAGACATAGGCTTGTTTTTCAGCTATTTTCTAAGAGTTTTAAAAATAAACAAGAAAAGCAACTCTTTAAAAATAAAAATAATAATAGGCAAAATGTTATATCACAATATATATAGGCCACGGTGCGGCAAGACAATTTGCTTTCCCCGCGGCGCGACAAAAAAAGCCTGGCGAGAAATCGCCAGGCTTTTGCATGTCTGTTTTAAGGAGGATTGAATTACAGTAATCGATTATTTTTCTTCAGTGATGACCAGTTCGCCGTCCTTCATGTCCGCGTGCAGGTGCTTGACGTCAAGGTGGTCAAGGTAGAAGTCGGTGACCTTGTCGCGGATTTCCCGCTCGATCACTCTGCGCAGCGGCCGCGCGCCCATAGCTTCATCGTAGCCTTGCTCGATCAGGTAGTCCTTGGCAGCTTCGGTGACCGTCAAAGTGAGCCCCTTCTTGGCCAAGGTCTTGTTGACGCTGTCAAGCATCAAGTTGACGATGTCCTTCAAGTCTTCCTTGGTCAGGTGGCTGAATTCGATGACCGCGTCGAAGCGGTTCAAAAATTCTGGTCTGAAGTAAGGAGCCAAGCGGTCCAGCAAGTCTTGGTCATGGTCAGCGCCGCCAGTCAGCTTTTCATTGCCGAAGCCAGCGTTAGAGGTAGCGATGATCACGGTGTTCTTGAAGTTGACCGTGTTGCCTTGCCCGTCAGTCAGGCGCCCGTCGTCCAAAACTTGGAGCAGGAGGGTAATGACTTGCGGGTCAGCCTTTTCAATTTCATCCAAAAGGATGATTGAGTAAGGGTTCCGGCGCACGCGCTCAGTCAAGGTGTTGGAGTTGTCGTTGTAGCCCACGTAGCCGGCTGAAGTCCCGATCAGCTTGGAGACGGCCGTGCGGTCAGCGTATTCAGACATGTCCAAGCGGATGATGGCATCCTTTGAGCCGAACATGTCCAAGGCCAGCTGCTTAGCCAATTCCGTCTTGCCGACCCCGGTCGGGCCTACGAAGAGGAAGGAGCCGATTGGCCGGTTGCCTTCGTCAAAGCCGGCCCGGTTTCTGCGGATGGCCCGGGCAACGGCTTCCACGGCCTCATCTTGGCCGATGACCTTGCCCTTCAGGCGCTGGCCCAGTCCCTTGAGCCGTTCAATGTCGCTGGCCCCCATCTTGGCAACCGGGATACCGGTCAGTCTTTCCACCGCGGCAGCCACGTCGTTTGGAGTGGCAACCGTCTTGCGCTGGTCATGGCTGTCCGTGATCTTCTTTTGCAGCTTCTCGATGTTGACCTTGTGCTTCAAGGCGCTTTCGTAGTCTTCTTTTTCAGCGGCTTTTTCCTGGGCCTGCTTTTCAGCCTTGATCTGCTTTTCCACGGCCTTGACGTCCGTTACCGGATGCTGGGCGGCCAAGTGGGCCGCCGTCATGTCTAGCAGGTCAATGGCCTTGTCAGGCAAGGATCTTTGCGGAATGTACTGGACTGAGTAGTCGACCGCGGCCTTCAGAACGTCGTCTGGCAGCTCCACGTTGTGGTGCTTTTCATACAAGGGCCGCAAGCCTTGCAGAATCTTGCAGGTGTCTTCCGGACTTGGGGCATTGACCGTGACTTCGTTGAAGCGCCGGGCCAGGGCCGCGTCCTTCATGATCGTGTTTCGGTACTCATCTTGGGTGGTGGCCCCGATCACGGTAATTTCGCCGCGGGAAAGGGCCGGCTTCAAGATGTCGGACATCCCCTTGGAGCCGCTGCCGTCGCCCATGCCGCCGGCACCCAGAATCTGGTGGATTTCGTCGAAGAAGAGGATCACGTTGCCCCGTTCCTTGACTTCCTTGACCAGGTCCTGGATGTTCTGCTCGAATGACCCCCGGTACTGGGTCCCGGCTTCCAGGCTGGAAATATCAATGGAGATGATTTCCTTGTTCTTGATGGATTCCGGCACGTCGCCGTTGACGATGGCCTGGGCCAATCCTTCAACGACCGCCGTCTTCCCGACGCCGGCATCACCGACTAAGACCGGGTTGTTCTTGGTCCGCCGGGACAGGATTTCCGCCGTTTCCTGAATTTCCTTGTTGCGCCCAATGACTGGGTCCAGCTCACCCTTGCGGGCGGCTTCGGTCAGGTTGCGGCCCAATTTCTCCAAGATCCCGCCAGCGGTTTGCTTGCCGCTCTTTGGCGCTTGGGCCTCATTGCCTGGCAGGCGGCCGGTCTTTTGGTATTCTGCGAATTCTTCCGGGCTGACCTGGCGGCCGTTGATCAGGTAGCGGCGGTTTTCGGAATTGAAGCCGCCCATCCCGTTCATTAATTGTCTAAAGAGATCATCCATGTCGTTAAAATCATTAAAATCGTTGTAAGCCATCTTTGTTGCCTCTTTCTAAGCGTGAGTAAAAACAGCATTTAGTCCGTCTATCGGTAAATTAGCCTACATAAAAAGCCCTTTGCATTAATCAAAAATCAAAACACAAGGACTCTTCAGCGGTTAACCAACCTTCAATTATTTGTCATCATCACCGTCGTCCGTTTCATCTTCACTGAGATATTCGGTCTCCAGCTCCTGCAGCACCTGCCACATGGCTAAGTGCTGGGCCCGGGCTAGGGCGTCCAGGTCGCGTAGGTTGATTGAGGTCGCGTTGGACTGGTGCTTGTTGAATGACTTGTGAAGGGTTGTGTAGCCGTAGCCTGAATCTTTCGCGACGCGATAGATGGTCAGGTGGTGCTTGTCGAGGTATCGAATGATATCGATCTTCATGTCTTTCACTTCCCTACGCCAATTATTATAGCACATCTGTGGTATAGTACAAGTGTGAAATAACATTTTTTGCGAGACTTTGGGCAAAAAAAGACCAAAAGCCAGCTGGGCCGGCTTTTGGCGATGATTGAATTAAGCTTTGAACCCGGAAAACTCTTGCCGGGCTTGGGTGAGCAGCTGGCTCAAGACCTGGGTTTGGCGGAGCAGGTCGCTTTGCTTGAAAAAGGCCCAAAAAAGGGCACCGGCTCAGCCGGTGCCTGCAAAAATGCTTATTCAGCTTGGGCCAGGCGCTTGTCGTGCCGGTCCAGGATCATGTTGACGATGGCCTTGGCCACGTTCTCGTTCTTGAGCATTGGGCCATGGGACCAGGAGCCGATGAAGTTCTTGTAGCGAACCCCGTCTTCCTTCTCCTCATGGTTGTTCCCGTAGCCTTCAACCACCTTGGCGAAAGGCTTGAGCATGGTCCGGTCGTCCAGGAAGGTTTGGCCGGAGTGGTTTTCAAAGCCGACAGTTGGCCCCCATTCGGTTTCGTACTTGGTGTCGCCGATCATCCGCTTTTCCGGGTCGAATTCCGTATGCAGGGGCAGGATGCCCAGCCCCTTGATCTTAGTCCCGGAAATCGTGTTATAGTAGGTCCCCATCAGTTCATAGCCCCCGCAAATGGCCAGCATGGGGTTGTCATCATTGATGTATTTTTCCAAGGTCTCCTTGAAGCGCTGCAGGTCCTTGGCCACGATGCTCTGTTCGTAGTCCTGTCCGCCTCCGAAGAAGACGAAGTCATAGTCGTCCGCGTTGAAGGATGAGCCCAGGGAAATGTTGTCGACATTGGTCTGGTAGCCCTGCTTGCCCAAGAGGAAGCGGAGGATCTTCACGTCGCCGGAGTCGCCGTAAGTGTTCATCAAGTCTTCATAAAGGTAGGCGATTTGGATAATGTTTTCTGCCATCGGTAGTCTCCCTTTTCTAAGTCATTGCATTTAGTATAAACTAATCATCAAAAAATAGGTAACATTGGCGCTTTTTTAGGCAAATCGCAAACATTCGCCGTGAAATATTCTTGCCTTTCAGCCAAAGTAGTCTAGACTTGAATGGTAAGCGTTTTCGATGAGGAGGACAAAAATGGCAGATAAATACATATTGGCGATCGATGAAGGAACGACTTCAACCCGGGCCATCATCTATGACCACCAAGGCCGGCAGGTGGCTTCAGCGGCCCGCGAGTTCCCCCAATACTTTCCGGAGCCGGGCTGGGTTGAGCACAAGGCTGAAGAAATCTGGAACGCCGTGCAGATCACGGTTTCCACGGCCTTGATCAATTCCGCCATCCGTCCCGACCAGATTGCCGGGATCGGGATTAGCAACCAGCGGGAGACGACCGTGATCTGGGACAAGGCCACTGGCCGGCCAATCTACAACGCCGTCGTCTGGCAGTCCCGCCAAAGCACGGCCCTGGCCGAGCAGCTCAAGCGGGAGGGCTATGGGGAAATGATCCGCAAGAAGACTGGCTTGATCATCGACCCTTACTTCTCCGCGACCAAGATCCGCTGGATTCTGGACCGGGTGCCTGGTGCCCAGGAGCGGGCTGAGAAAGGCGAGCTCTTGTTTGGGACCATCGATACCTGGCTGGCCTGGAAATTGACCAATGGGGCCGTGCACGTCACCGACTCCACCAACGCCAGCCGGACCATGCTCTTCAACATTCATGACCTGGACTGGGATCAGGACATTCTGGACTTGCTGAAGATTCCGCGGGTCATGCTGCCGGAAGTGAAGTCCAACTCCGAAGTCTACGGGGAGACCAACCCTTACCAGTTCTTTGGCGGGCGGGTGCCGATTTCCGGCATGGCTGGGGACCAGCAGGCCGCCTTGTTTGGCCAGCTGGCTCTTAAGCCCGGCATGGTCAAGAACACCTACGGGACCGGGTCATTCATCGTGATGAATACAGGCAGCGAGCCCGCCGAGTCCAACAACAACCTGCTGACGACCGTTGGCTACGTGCTCAATGGCCAGGTGACTTATGCCCTGGAGGGGTCGGTTTTCGTATCCGGCTCAGCGATCCAGTGGCTGCGCGACTCAATGAAGCTGATCAAGAACGCGCCGGATTCAGAGGCAGCCGCCTTAGCCTCAAAGGATGAAAACGAGGTCTACGTGGTACCGGCCTTTACGGGTCTGGGCGCGCCATACTGGGACGCGGAAGCCCGCGGGGCAGTTTTTGGCATTACCCGCGGGACCAGCGACAAGGACCTGGTCAAGGCCACCCTGCAGTCTTTGGCCTACCAGACCCGGGACGTGGTCGACACCATGCAAAAAGATGCCGGGATCAAGATTCCGGCCTTGCGGGTGGACGGCGGTGCATCCAACAATGCCTACCTGCTCCAGTTCCAGGCCGACCTGCTGGGTGTCAAGATCGAAAGAGCCAAGGACTTGGAAACGACGGGCCTGGGCGTGGCCTTTTTGGCCGGCTTGGCCGTTGGCTACTGGGATGACCTGGCCAGCCTGCAGAAGATTGCCCAGATCGGGGCAGCCTTTGAGCCGAAGATGGGACAGGCTGAAAGCGACCGCCTCTACGCCGGCTGGCAGCGGGCCGTTTTGGCCACCCGGGTCTTTGCCCACGGAAATCAGGATTTTGATTAGCTTTTTGGGACAATGAGGTGACAGAAATGCAGACAAAGCGGATCGTCAAGCTGGAGGCTGGCTACAACTGCCGGGATTTGGGCGGCTACCGGACTAAGGACGGCCGCCGGGTCCAGTGGGGGCGGCTTTACCGGTCAGGATCCTTGAGTCATTTGACCAAGGCCGACCAGGCTGAGCTGGCCCGCCGCCGGATCGTGGTGGACTGCGACCTGCGCTCCAGACATGAGCAGGACAGCTACCCGGACCAGATTTGGCCGGGAGCCAGGGTGATCGATACCCACTTTTACAGTGAGGCCGGGGATGAAGAGGAAGAAGCCGAGGCGGCTTGGGCCAAATATTCCGGCAAGGTTCCGCGCTTGTCCTACCTGGCCATGGTCTACCAGCAGAACCTCCTGGCTCCTAGAACTGGCCTGGTGATGCGGAAAATTTTTCAGGAGCTGCTGGCTTTGAAAGATGATGAGGCCCTGATCTACCACTGCTCTATGGGCAAGGACCGGACGGGGATGGTCAGCGTGATTGTCTTGATGGCCTTAGGGCTGGATGACCGGGAAATCATGCGTGACTACCTGTTCAGCCGGTCTTATAGCCGGGACTGGAATGAGGCTGATGAAAATGACCGGCTGGGCCGGCAGATTGCCAAGATGAACCAGACCCAGGTCAGCCAGAGCTCTTTTTATGGAATTACGGAAACCATCCGGCAGATGTGGGGCGGCTTTGACCGCTATTTCACCAGCCTGGGCTTTGACAGGCGTGACCTGGAGCGGCTGCGGGACAAGTTCTTGGAGTAAAGGCAAAAATAAATGGCGTTATTTTATGAGGAGCTCTGCAATAGAGCGACGCCTTAAAACGTTCATCGAGGTTAGATGAGCGTTTTTTTGTGTTTAAGATCTGTGTTATCCGTTTCCGAAGACTGTCTGATGAAAGACCGGCCGAAAAATGCCTTTGATGACAGTGCTTCGGCAGGATTCTTTCATTTTGCGTTAATCAGCATCAGAACTTGTCACGTTTAGTTGCTCTGCAGATAGGCTTTCTTAAAATGAAAGTTTTTTAAAGAAAAGATGAGAACGGTGCTGGCTTGTGGTATACTGCATTATATTCATTGAACAAAAGAAAAAATAAACAAAAAATTGGAGGAAGTTAAATGAAAATCGGAGAACTTGTTAGGCAAAACAGGCTGCGATTTACATTTGCAGTTGCTTTGGAAGTTTTTGGTCAGTTATGCGTAGCAAGTGGGAACTATGTAATTGGCCTTATACTGGACTTACTGGTTAAGGGAGAGACTAGAAAATTCTATCTTGTTTTAGCTGTGTTTTTCGTATTGTATATTGGTGGATATGTCTTCGTCTGTTTTGCGGAGTATTTATATATCGTACAAACTCAAGAATATGTTCACCAGCTTAGAATAAAAACAGTTAATTATTATTATCAAAATCCTGAAACTGTTGCTGAAATGCAAAATCATTTGACGAATGACTTTCAGATGTTATTTGACAACTTTGCTCGGCCACTGTTCATTTTCTTCGACTCTGCTTTAGCTGTCGTATTTTCAGCATACGCGCTAGTCACGATGCATTGGATTTTGTTAGTTACCACTGTGTTGTTGTCGGTTATGTTTTTGTACCTTCCAAGTATTTTTTCAAAAAAATACCAAGAAAGAACGATGCATTTTTCCAATGTGAACGCAACTTATCTAACAACCATAAAGAACTGGTTAGGCGGGCTAGCGGAACTTCAGCGCTATGATGCAAGACGCAAGTTGGTTGAGGTACTGGAAAAGCAATCCAATAAATTAGAGGGATCACTAGTTAAGCGGCAAATCAGCGTAACTGAAATTAATTTTGTCAATGCCTTCATGAGCATCTTCTGTCAAGTTGCATTAGACGTTGTAACTGGAACGTTGATTTCTGCTGGAATAATATCCATCGGGAAACTTATTGCGGTTGGCCAATTTTCTAGTATGATCTTTAACAGTCTGGTTGTGCTGTCTAATTACCTTGAACAAATCAAGTCAACCAAACCATTGAATGAAAAGACAGCTGCTGCCTTAGCTGATCCACCTAAGGATGTCAATGCAGATGAAGAATTGGCTTCCTTTGACCATTTGTGTGCTGCCGGCTTGTCATTTGCTTATGATCACGGGGAGACGATCAATTACCCCGATTTGAAGATCAAGGCTGGCGAAAAAGTGCTGTTGACCGGCGACAGCGGTACCGGGAAGTCGACCCTGCTTAAGATTTTGGCAGGCGAATTGCAGGCAACGACTGGAAAAATCGTGTTCTATGATCATGACGGGCATGAGATCAAGGTGTCGCCGCAAGCACTGCACTATGTGCCGCAAGATCCGGTTTTATTCCCAGCATCGATCGCGGACAACGTCACCATGTTCAAGCCAGAATTTGACGGTCAAGTGGACGAATACCTCCAAAAAGTCGACTTGTCCAAAGACATTGCCAAGTTCCCTAAAGGAAAAGAAACCATTATAAACGTTGAGAAGCAAAACGTTTCTGGCGGGCAGAGGCAAAAGATCGTTTTAGCCCGTGCCGAGCTCAACCGAAGCAGCTTCATTTTGATCGACGAAGCAACCGCGTCGGTTGATCGCGACAGCACGAAGCGGATCCTGCGCAACCTGCTCGATTGCAAGGCGACCATCGTCTTCATTGGACACAATTTTACTGACGAGATGGTCAACATGTTTGACAGACAGATTGTGCTGACGAAATAACCCATATCACTCTGGCTTTGGCTGGAGTGATTTTTTTGCCAAAAATAGCCTGAAAAACTAAAATAAAAGGGAAGTCAACAGCTGCTGGAATTTAGGAAAAGAGGGATGCAGGATGACGCGGCAAAGAGTGATTGAATTAGACCAGCCGGTCAATTTCCGGGACTTGGGCGGCTACACGGGATTAAACGGGCGTCAGGTCAAGTGGGGCAAGATCTACCGGTCGGCTGCCTTAAACGAGATGTCGACGCGCGACATGGCAACCCTCTGCAAGCTGCATATCACGGTAGACTGCGACTTGCGGACCAGCCGTGAGCAGCGGGCTTATCCAGACTTGCTTTGGCCAGGTGCCCGGCTGGTCAGCGTTGGTCTTTACGCTGAGGGGGAGCGGTTTGAAGAAAAACATGCGCTCCTGCGCTTCTTTCACCATATTCCCGTTTTTGACGACTATCTGCCCAGCATCTACCAGCGGGTTCTGTTGAACAGCCATTCAGAAGAAGCAATTGCCAAGGTGTTTAAAGAGCTTCTGCGCCTGCCTGAGGATCAGGCCTTGGTCTATCACTGCGCGGCCGGAAAGGACCGGACCGGCGTTATCAGCGTGATGATCCTGATGGCCTTGGGCGTTGATGATGACACGATCGCCCGGGATTATATGCTCACGGATGAACTCTATGACTTCTCTTGGAAGAAGCAGCACCCAACCAATGAAAAGCTGTCCCAGATCATCGCTAAGATGAACGTCACTAGAGGGGAAGGTCCAGCGATTAAGGGGATTACGGAGACCATCCGCCAGGGCTGGGGCAGCTTTGATAAATTTTGGGTCAAGCGCCTGGGTCTTTCTAAGACCGAGCTGGCTAAATTTAGAAAAATGTATCTGGAGGATTAAATGAGCTTAGAAATTTGGCAAGGTGACATTACCAGTCTCAAGGTTGACGCGATCGTCAACGCGGCCAACAAGGAATTGCGTGGAGGAGGCGGCGTCGACGGAGCCATCCACCGGGCCGCTGGGCCAAAGCTGGATCCAGCCTGCCGGGCCTTGGGGGGATGCGAGACGGGCGAGGCCAAGATCACGCCCGGCTTTGACCTGCCGGCCAAGTACGTCATTCATACGGTTGGGCCCATCTATAGCGGCTCACACAGCGACCCGCTCCTTTTGGCAGCCTGCTACCGGAACAGCCTGCGGGTGGCTCAGGAAAACGGCTTGCATTCGGTGGCTTTTTCCGCGATTTCAACCGGGGTCTATGGCTATCCTTTGGGCGCGGCCAGCAAGATTGCCTTCACGGAGGTCCGCAAGTGGCTTAGAGACCACAAGGATTATGACCTGCGGGTGATCATGGTGGCCTATGATGCCCGGACTTACGCCCTATACCAGAAGCTTTTAGGGTAAACGAAAAACAGCTCCAGGAATTTGGAGCTGTTTTTTGGTGCTGGCTTAAAATTCGTCCCGCTTGATTTCCCGGTAGATCGCCAGGATGAAGACGAAGATGGCGGAAACGATGGCCGGGAAGACCATCCCGCCGACTTGGACCGCGTTGTTGGCGGCAATTTGGGACATTTGGTTCTCAATCGCGTACTGGACGACCCACTTCTTCATCAGGTAGGGAGTCATCATAAATGACGCCGCGGAGATGAGGGAGAAGATGGTCATCACGTGCCGGGAATACGGCTCTCTGAAGAACTGGGACAGGACGCAGAAGGCGGGGGCGATCATCAAGAGGAAGATCCAGAGGATGATCATCGTGCCGGCGCTGGAGTTCATCATTTGCGAGCTGTTGGTAGCGTAGCGGTAGGTCCCCCAAAGCGAGCCCCCGGTCAGGGAGTTGAACAGGCTCAGGAAGTAAGAGCCTTGCTGGCCGTAAGTTCCGTGGCTGTTCAAGACGCCCTGGATCAGGGTCAGGCTGTCCGTGGTCCCCGCGGAGGCAAAGTTGACGCTGACGATCTGGCGCATGTAGGCGGCCAGGAACATGACCGTAGAGCCCAGCAACTGCAGGGCCTTGATCATGCTCAGCTTTCTGGAGGCCTTGAGCTTGAATTCCAGGCTCAGCACCCGGTTTGGGTGGTGGGAGCGGCCAATGATAAGGATGCCGATGATGGTCAAGCCGATGATCAGTCCGAGACCGATCCACCACTTGGCCAGGACGCAAAACAAGGCCAGGCTCAGCATAATGACTGAGACGTAAGGCCGGTCAGCGAAAATCTGCCAAAAATTCAGACGGATCTTCTGCTCGCTCCGGGAAGCCCCGTCAGCGTCCAAGCGGGGAACCGCCTTGATGTCTGCCTGCCGCGTCTGGGAGGCGCGTTCTTGTCTTTCTTGGTACTGTCTGCGCGACATTCGTGCCATATAAACTCATCCTTTCGTGCTCACAATCGTACCACAACTTAGCTTGCACGGGCTGATTTTTTGCAGCTTTTTATAAAAACTATAAGTTGTCTTGAGTCATCCGGGCAAAACTTAGTTTAGCATGTTCGCGGCTCATGGTCGCTGATTTTGCTGGGCAGCGTTGCATAGTTTCTACTGCCTCACTAAAGGCGATTGCACAAAAACCACTCATCCGAGTCAGATGAGTGGTTGACATTGGTCAGGTTAATGGCTGACGCTCTTTTTTTGAAAAATCAGCACCAAGACAAAATTGATGAGCAAGGTGGCACCGGTGACCCAGAAGACCGTCGCGTAGTCGAAGATGCCGGAGATCCCAGAGCCCAGCAGGGAACCGATGACCGAGCCCATGGCCTGGAAGGACTGATTATAGGAAAAAATCCGGCCAAAAGATTCAGGCGGCGTGTTCAAAGTCAGAACGGTCTGCGCGGCGGGCATCATCCCCGCGCTGGCCATCCCCAGCAAAAAGCGCCAAGCGGCCAGGGCCCACGGGGAGTGGGTGATGGCCATCGGCACGAAGAGCAGGGCGCCGGCCAGTAGCCCCAGGCGCAAAATCTTCAGCGGTCCAATCTGGTCCATCTTATGGCCAATATACGATGATGCGGCCAAGGTCCCCAGACCTGGCGTCGCGGCCACGACCCCGGCAATAAAGGCAATATTCTGCGCGCCTAGCATCATGGATTTGACATATAAGGAAACGATCGGGTCGATAGACATGTTGGCGGATTGAACCAGCATAGTAGTCACGAACATGACGATAATCAGCTGCAGGTTGGGCAAAGTGGCCATAATGTCCTTCATCGGCCGCATTTCTGCCTTTTTTACTGGCTTGAAGTCTTCATGAACGAACAGCAATGTTGCCAAAAAGACCATCGCCATCAAAAAGCCGGTAATAAAGAAAGGAACCCGGTAGCCCCAGGCTCCGCCCAGCAGGTTGCCAAAGAAGCTGGACAAGGCCCCGCCCAGGATTGGCCCGATCAGGTTGCCCGCGGTGCTGGCGGTCATCATCTGACTCATGACCCAGCCGCTCTTGCGGTGGGGCGTCTCGCCGGCCATCAGCGCCGTGGCGTTGTTGATGTAGCCGGAAAAGCAGCCTTGAATGGCCCGCATGAGCACGATATAGCCGGCGTTCATGGCCAGACCGGTCAAAGAAATGGTCAAGGCCATCACGCCGGAAGCCCGCAGGCACATCAGCTTGCGGCCCTTGCGGTCGGCTAGGGAGCCCCAGATGGGTGACATAATGGCTTGGGTGATAAAGGTCACGGCAAAAGCCAGGCCGGAATACATGCTGATCTCGAATTTGCTGTAGTGGCCCAGATCAGCGATGAACAACGACACGAACGGCATGGTCATGGAATAGCCCATCCCCGTGATCAAGTTCCCCAGCCACAAGGTGGCAAAAGCCTTGTGCCAGCCGTCGGGCAGTTTTTCTAACTTATCTTGCAATTTATTCTCTCCAATCAAGAAATCTAAGTTTTAGTTTATCACTAAAGTCAATCTATTGAATTTGTTTTTTTAATAAAAAGCTCCAGATGAAAGCAAGCGGCACTTATAAAAAAGAGTCCAGCTAAAGTGGGAGGTTCAAATGAACATTTCACAAGTTACCTTTTTCATTAATTTGCCAAAAACAGGCAAAGAAAAACCGCCTGCTGGTCTTTCCCAAAAATATTGAAATCAATATTAAGCGCTTACTTCAATTTGGAAGATTTTGCATTTTACTAAAAATGACCGAACAATGGGAAAATTAAAAAACTGAGCTTAGTTAAAATTTTTGAAATTCTAGATAAAAATTGTGTGTTTTTTAACAAAATTAAAAAAGGCCGTTATATAATGCAATTAACAAAAGCAATGTTTAAAGTTCGTTTGTAAGGAGAAACAGAGATGTCAGAACAAGAATACCGCATTGAATCAGACACGATTGGTGAAGTGAAGATCCCTAAGGATGCTCTTTGGGGCCCACAGACTGAAAGAAGCCGCAACAACTTCCCATCAGGTGAATTGATGCCTTTGGCCATCATCCGCGCCTTCCTGCACTTGAAGAAGGCTGCTGCTGAATCAAACGTTGAAGTTGGCGATGAGCCTGTTGAAAAGGGGCAAGCCATCGAAGAAGCCATCGACCAATTGCTGGCCCTTGATGACGAAAGCCTGCGCAAGGACTTCCCATTGCACGTTTTGCAAACCGGCTCAGGCACCCAAACCAACATGAACGTCAACGAAGTCGTCGCCAACCTGGCCAACAAGCTGCACCCAGGCTTGAACATCCTGCCTAACGACGACGTCAACCGCGGCCAAAGTTCAAACGACACCTACCCAACGGCCATGAACATCGTTGCCGTTGAAGCCATCGACAAGCTGGAACCAGCCATCCAGCACCTGATCGACGAGCTCAAGGTTAAGCAGAACAAGTACTGGAAGACGGTCAAGGTCGGCCGCACCCACCTGCAAGACGCGACTCCTTTGACTTTTGGCCAAGAAGTCTCCGGCTACATCTCAGCCTTGAAGCATGACCTGGCCTACATCCAAGAATTGAAGCCAAGCCTTTACGAGTTGGCGATCGGCGGGACGGCTGTCGGGACTGGCTTGAACGCTGCTCCTGGGATGACTGAAGCCATCGCCGGCAAGCTGTCCAAGGTCTACGGGCACGAATTCAAGGTTGAAACCAACAAGTTCTGGGGCCTGGCTCACCACTCAGCTTTGAGCGTCATGCACGGGGCTTTGAAGACCTTGGCCAATGACATGTTCAAGATCGCCCAAGACATCCGCTTCCTGGCTTCCGGTCCACGTGCCGGCTACGGCGAACTCAACATCCCTGCCAACGAACCAGGCTCATCAATCATGCCAGGCAAGGTCAACCCGACCCAGGCTGAAGCCGTAACCATGGCGGTTGCCCGCGTCTTGGGCAACGATGTGACCATCAACTTCGCGGCCAGTCAAGGCAACTTTGAAATGAACGTCTTCAAGACGGTCATGATCGCTGCCTTTCTGGAATCAGCTGACATTCTGACTGGCACCATTACTGGCTTTGCCGACAAGATGATCCACGGCTTGACCGTCAACGAGCAGCGCATGGATGATCTCCTTGAAAACTCATTGATGACGGTAACTGCCTTGTCACCAAAGATTGGCTACCACGAAGCAGCCGTAATCGCCCAAACTGCGCAAAAGGAAGGGACGACCTTGAAGGAAGCGGCCCTCAAGAGCGGCAAGGTGACTGAAGAACAATACGACGAATGGATGGACTACATGGCCATGACCAACGTCGACCGGACCAAGCCTGAAGAATAAGCTCACACTGAGCAGGAGAAATTGCAACTATGGCTAAATTTGTATACGAAGCAAAGAAGATTAACGAAGCTGACAGCGAATACGACGTTGTCGTAATTGGTGCCGGCGGGACTGGCTTGTCCGCGGCCCTGCAGGCCCATGAATTAGGCGCCAGCGTGGCTGTTTTTGAAAAAAACGCCAAGCTTGGCGGCAACACCAGCAAGGCCTCATCCGGCATGAACGCGGCTGAGTCCCTGGTTCAATACGACCACGGCATCATTGACAGCAAGGAAGACTTTTATAAGGAAACCTTGCAGGGCGGCGGCCGCTTGAACGACCGAGAAATGCTGCGCTACTTTGTCGACCATGCTCCTTTAGCGGTCGACTGGCTGACTGAGCATGGAATCGCGCTGACCGACCTGACCATTACCGGGGGGATGAGCCAAAAGCGGGCCCACCGGCCAGCATCAACTGCCCCAGTTGGCGGCTACTTGGTCGAAGGGCTCTTGAAGAACATTCAAAAGGAAGACATTCCCGTCTTCAATGAAGCCAAGATTACCAAGCTCTTGCAGGATGAAGACAAGCGGATCGTGGGCATTGAAGTCAACGGGACCAAGCAGATCGCGGCTAAGGCAGTCATCTTGGCAACTGGCGGCTTCGGGGCTTCACAGGAAATCATCAAGAAGTATCGGCCAGACCTGGTAGGCTACAAGACTACCAACCAAGCCGGCGCGACCGGCGACGGCCTGCTTTTGGCCAAAGACGTGGACGCTCAATTGATCCAAATGGACTTCATCCAAGTACACCCAACGGCGCAGACTGACGGCGAGCGCACCTTCCTGATCGGGGAAGCCGTCCGCGGGGAAGGGGCCATCCTGGTCAACCGGGCTGGCCGGCGCTTCGTCAACGAGCTGAACACCCGGAAGATCGTCTCCGATGCCATCACGGGCCTTGATGAAGATGGGGCCTACCTGATTTTTGACCAAGGCATCCGCGACCACGTCAAGGCGGTTGAATTCTACGACTACATTGGCCTGGTCGAGCACGGGGAGAGCCTGGCTGAGCTGGCTGGCAAGATCGGCGTTGACGCGGCTGGTCTGGAAGAGACCGTGGCTGCCTGGAACGAAGCTGTTGAAAAGCACGCTGACCAAGCCTTTGGCCGGACCACGGGGATGGACCGCGGCGTGACTAAGGAGCCATTCTTCGCGATCCACGTGCACCCAGCCATCCACTACACGATGGGCGGGATCCACATCAATGCCGAAACCCAAGTCCTCGACTCCAACGGCAAGGTCATCGCTGGCCTCTTCGCGGCTGGCGAAGTCTCCGGGGGTCTGCACGGCAACAACCGGATCGGCGGGAATTCAATCGCGGAAACCGTCGTCTTCGGCCGCCAAGCCGGCATCCAAGCCGCCAAGCTGGCGCGCGGATAGCCAATTTTTGAAAAGATATTGAGTTAAGAGTAAAGAAAAAACAAGCGGGAATAAATACGTTAGAGAAAGTTAACTATAAAGGCTTTGTCTGTCCTTTAATCGTAGGAATCGCGCTCTTTCTGCTGATCCCATTCAAGCCCGCGACGATCACGATTGCCGGCTGGCAATGGCGTCAAGATCTCCTGGTTTGGCTGGGCAGCCGCGGCCATCGTGCTTGGCTTGACCGGGGCCAGCTTCCAATCAACCACCCACTACTCATGTGGCCCAGCCACGGCCCTGTTCGCCTCTGGCTACGTGAAGCAGACTGACTGGTGGTAAAAAGCAAAAAAATATGTGATAAAACAAAATGTCACTCAGACGCGCGTCTGAGTGACATTTTTCGTTTGCGATTAAGAATGCTTTTCGTCTTCGAGCAGCTGCAGGGCCCGTTCGGCAATGATTTCGTTGGTTACCAGGTGGGTAACGATGCCGGAGCGCAGGGCGCCGATGAGGGCGCCGGCCTTAAAGCGGCTGTTGACCACTACGAAGCGGACCGGAGTTC
Source organism: Lactobacillus sp. 23-2 (assembly GCF_044902225.1). Classification (NCBI taxonomy): domain Bacteria; kingdom Bacillati; phylum Bacillota; class Bacilli; order Lactobacillales; family Lactobacillaceae; genus Lactobacillus; species Lactobacillus sp. 23-2. The sequence continues at coordinate 26,926 of NZ_JAOQBX010000021.1, forward strand.
TGACGATCTGCTGGTCAGAGATGCCGACGATCTTATTGGTGATGGCGCTGAAGAAGTGACCTTCATGGTCGTATGGCCGTCCGAAGATCATCCCGGCGATGTTGTCCCGACGGATGTCCCTGAACAGGAGGTTCTCGTACTGGCGGTGCATGAAGCTTTCTTCTTCAAAAGCCTGCAGGGTGCCCAGGGTAGCGACCAGAAGGTCCATGTGGTTGTAGCGCTCATCCAGCAGCTTGTAGAACGGCTCTTGCTTGATGAGCTTCACCAGGTCAGGGTTGGTGGCGTACAGCGGCGCGGGAAGGGCTTGGAAGTGGGCGCCGCATTGGTTGGCCGCGACCTGTTCCAGGGGGCTCTTACGGCCTGAGCCATGGAGCGGGTAGCCAACCAGCTGGACGAAGTTCAGCTTCTCGTTCTTGGTGTCGGTGAATGAGTTGATGATGTCCAGCATGGTCGTTCCCCAAGTCAGGCCGACGTTCTCGCAGGACTGCATGTAGCTTTGGATCTGTTCAGCCGCGAAGGAGACGATCTTTTCGCTGTCCTGGTTCTTGGTTTCCAGCTTCTTCAGGATAAAAGCTTCCTTCAAGCCAAACTTCTGTCTGAAGAGGGTCTCCAGGCTGGAGTTGCGCTTGGCACCTTCTCTGATGTTGATTTGGACGATCCCGGTGTTTTCCGCGTCCACCAGGGCCTTGTCAATTAAGTAGCGGGAGAGGCTGTACTTGGCCGAAATCTCGGCGATGTTTAATTTGCTGATGTAGTAGTCATGAGCGATATTGGCCAGTTGGTCATTGCTAAGCTGCATAGGGTATTGGCTCCTTCTTCTTTGGTATATTTCAAAGCTGTTTAAATATTATAAAGCATCCCAGATAGTTTGTAAAATTAAAATAATAGATTAAAAATCTAAAAAAATCAAAAACGGCAAGGCCTGCAAGCTTCTTTCATAAGCAAGTGGTATGAAAAAGTGAAAAAATGCGAGGCGAAAGCTAGCAAAATAGTCAGCAAAAACTACAATAAAAAAGAGAAGCCTTGCGGCTTCTCCTTTGTACATGCTTGTATGTGAGGAATCTATGTCTGTTTTAGTACCAGTTGTGAGCCAGCCAGAATCTCTTGGCGTTGACCCATGAGCCGTAGCGGCTGTGAGCGTACCAGTCAGCGGTCTTTTCTTGGTTCTTCTTTGAGTAGTCGCCGTGCAGGTAAGCGGTCAGAAGTTGGTAGCGGCCGTAGCAGTTGCCGTTTCTAGCAGTATATGAGCCACTTGATTCGCGCATGGCGATCCAGTACTTGGCTGCTCTTTCAGCAGCGGAAAGCTTGGCTCTCTTCTTGGCAGCAGCGCGCTTCTTAGCGGCAGCCTTTCTCTTGGCAGCGGCACGCTTCTTGGCAGCGGCACGCTTCTTAGCAGCGGCCTTCTTCTTGGCTTCAGCGGCTTTCTTAGCGGCTTCTTCTTTGGCCTTGGCTTGCGCGTCTTGTGCTTGTTGGTCTTGGCTTTGGTTTTGGTCCTGCTTTTGCTTGTCGTCAGCTGCTTGTGAGTTGGCGTCAGCCTTTACAGCGGCCTTGGCAGTCTTGATGGCCGTCTTCTTTGAAGTCTTCTTAGTGCTTTTCTTGGCAGACTTCTTAGTGGTCTTTTTTACGGCCTTCTTGACAGTCTTCTTAGCTGCCTTTTTAGTGGTCTTCTTGGCTTTCTTGGCAGCCTTCTTGGCAGCGGCTTGCTGCTTGGCCAGCTTTTCAGCTTCCTTTTTAGCAGCTTTAGCGGCTTTCTTGGCCTTTTCGGCAGCCTTCTTGGTGGCTTCAGCGGCCTTAGTGGTTTGGTCGGTTGAAGATGATTGGCTGCTTTGGTTTGCTTGAGTAGATGATGATTGCGTGGCCGCGTCGTTGCTTGCTGCGAAAGCAGTAGTGGCAGGGGCGGTGGCAAAGGCGGCTGCTAAGCAGGCAGCGGATAATGCCTTTTTAAAATTGAAATGCTTCATAGTAGATTACTCCTCACGTAGTCTCTTAAAACTTACCTATTATGCTACTAGTCCAATATGACAGGAGTGTTACAAAGCAATCACGGTTAGTTAACAATCAGGTAAAAAGCTCGGTAAAATTGGTAATATTTCCCAATTTAGGGGATACATGAATAGCAAAAAAGGCCAAAAAGCTGTCAAAAATGGCCAGCGGACTGGAAAAATCACGTATCTAAGCTATACAGAGAAAGTAATATTTGTAAAGCCAGCGCAATTGAATAGTAAGAATGTAACAATAGTGCATTTTTTTCATTACAAAGCGCTGCAAGTCTGTCCTAAAGATATAAAATAGGAAGAAAGCAGGCAAAAGAGAGGAGAAAGGGAATACAACATGGATGTTAATATCAAACGGGATGGATTGACTCTGCATGGGGTTTTGGAGGGGACCGACCAGCTGGAAAACCAGGAAGTGGCCATCCTTTTGCACGGCTTCAAGGGGAACATGGGCTACACGCCGGACCACCTGAACTACCAAGTGGCCAAGCGCTTGAACGCCAAGGGGATTCCAACCCTGCGCTTGGACTTTAACGGCTGCGGCAGGAGTGAGGGCGATTTCGCGGACATGGATGTCTTCAATGAAATTGAGGACGCGATTCAGACCCTGCAGTTTGCCAAAAAGGTGATCAAGGCGGAAAAAGTCTACGTCATTGGCCACTCGCAAGGCGGGGTGGTAGCCAGCATGTTAGGCGGCTACTACCATGACCTGATTGACAAATTGGTTTTGCTGGCACCAGCGGCTACATTGAAATCAGATGCCATCAACGGCAAGTGCCAGGGGGTTGAGTATGACTCGGAGCACATTCCTGACCAAGTCGTGGTTGATGGCTGGACCGTTGGCGGCAAGTATTTCAGAATTGCCCAGCTGCTGCCAATCTATGAGACCGCGGCCCGCTATGCAGGGCCGGTCTTGCTGGTGCATGGACTCGCGGACAAAGTCGTGGACTATTTTGCTTCAGTTAAGTATGACAAGATCTATCAAAACAGCGAGTTGCACCTGATCAAGGGGGCAGGTCACCGCTTGTTTGGCGACGGTGGTCAAAGAGCGGAGACGCTTCAATTGATAAGTGATTTTATCTGCAAAAAATAGCTAAAAAGACGGTTGCATCCAGTTGCAGCCGCCTTTTGTTTTCGGAAGCAATGCCGTGGCGGTATTTTTCGGGTGAACACTTTTGTCAAAACGTCAGTAGTTGGGTACTTTACGGGGCTCATTTTTAGTAAATCAGCCGTAGTTGGGTACTTTCCGGGGGTTATTTTT
>NZ_JAOQBX010000022.1:0-5637 GCF_044902225.1 Lactobacillus sp. 23-2
GTCAAAATCTACCAGATGCTATTGGCAAGTGTTCAATTTATTATTGCAATTGGCGATATGTTTTCAGTATTTAACGACTTGTTTTCACTGTTTCGCTTCTCTTCAGGAAACCGCTTACGAAAGTGATTATAGTTGGGATCGCTCATTAATGCAAGGGGAGCTGCATAGCGCTTTTTGTTGAAAAATAGCACTTTGACCAGTCGGTGTTTGCTTGATGATGCGATTTGACTTTGTCTGCGGCAGTTGTGGGGACTGGCGTGGATTTTGTTTTAGTTGGGTACTTTTCCAAAGCCCTTTTCCCGAAAGATCCCCAACTGCTTTTTAAAAATTGCCCAACCAAAGATGGTACAAAAAACACTCATCTGGTCTAGATGAGTGCGGAAATCAATGTTTTAACTTACTAGCTTAAGCGCGGGTTGGCGCCGCGGTGCTTTTCGCTGAGCCAGCACCAGCTGCCGAACAAGAGGGTCCAGGCCACGGCCAGGGTAGCACCGAAGACGTCAGCCTTGATGAAGAAGAGGCTGAAGAAAATGACCAAGAAGAAAGCGATGGTCAAAGGACTTGCGACCTTGTAGAAAGGCATCTTGAAGCCGTCTTCCATGAAATCGCTGGAAGCACGGTACTTGCGATGGGCAAAAAGGGCCAGAACGTAGACCAGGATGTACATGTCGCTGGTTGCCCCAGCTACGGTGCCGAAGACTTCAATCGCGGTGCTTGAAAAACTCATGATTGGCGCGATCAGCATCAAGGCAACTGAAACCGCGATCCCCGCGGCCGGCACGCCGTTGGTGGAAATCTTGGCGAAGTGCTTATTAAGGAAGGAATCCTTTGGCGCCTCTTCAGCCAATTGGAAGAAGTGGCGGCCAGCTGAGAAGATCCCGGAGTTAAGCGATGAAGCCGCGGCCGTCAAGACGACGAAGTTGAAGATTGAGGCCACGGCATTGAAGCCGGCAATCTTGAAGACTTGAACGAAAGGACTTGATCCGCCCGTGATCTTGCCCCAAGGGATGACGCACATGATTACGACCAGGGTCGCGATGTAGAACAAGAGGATCCGGAGCAGGGTTTCGTTGACGGCCTTCTTGATGACCTTCTTCGGGTTCTTGGCTTCACCGATGGTGATGGTCACGAATTCAATCCCGGCAAAGGAGAAGAAGACCATTGGAAAGGCGGTGAAGAAAGCGTACTTGCCTTTTGGCAAAAGGGAAAAATTGCCGGTAAAGTTGCTCAGGTTGGCGTGGCCGACCGGGGTCTTAGCGTTCATGGCAACCATGATGATCCCCGTCACGACCAGGGAGACGATAGCGATGATCTTGATCATGGCAAACCAGAATTCCGTTTCCCCGAACAGTCTGGCGGCCGTCAGGTTAAGCAGGGTCAATAGGCCCAAGACCGCGACTTCAATCAGCCAGGCTGGCAGGTTGGGCAGCCAGTACTGGACATAAGTCGAAACGGCGGTCAGTTCCGCCATGCAGGCAAAGAGGATGCCGATCCAGTAGGTCCAGCCGGCAAAGCGTCCGGCCGCGTCGCCCAGATATCTGGTGATGAAGGAGACGAAGGTGTGACTGTTGCAGTCAAAGTAGAACATTTCCCCCAAGGCCCGCAAGAGAAAGAAGAAGAACAGGCCCATGATGGCGTAGATAAAAATAACTGACGGGCCAGTGGCGGAAATCGTGGTCCCTGCCCCCAAGAAGAGGCCAGTCCCGATCGTGCCGCCAATTGCAATCATCTGCACGTGCCGGTTGGACAAGGAGCGGATGGTCCCGTCCGCGTTTTCAATGCTGCGATCTTCCATAAGCAATTCCTTTCATGCAAGTAAATTAAAAACAAATAAGAATCAGTAGCTTTATAATATAATCTTCAGCATTTTTTGTAAAGCAAAATCGATTTGCAAAAGTGCAAAAAAAGCAGGCCTCAAAAACAAAATGAAGTTTGAGACCTGCTAAACTTAAATATATTCTGTTTCAGTAGGCTAAAACTAAACAAAATTAGCCAAGCCTAGGAATTTACCTTTTTCGCCGTTCCCTGATCCAGCACCAGCTGTCAAAAAACAGGGTCCAAAGGACGGACAGGGTCGCGCCAAAGACGTCGTTTGGAATAAAGAAGAGGCTGAAGAAGATGATCAAGAAGAACAGGATGGTCAAAGGACTGGCCACTTGTTAAAGCCGTCTTCCATAAAGTCGCTTGACTGCCGGTACTTGCGGTGGGCCAGAAGGGCCAGAACGTAGACCAGGATGAACATGTCGCTGGTTGCCCCGGCAACCTTGCTGAAGACTTCAATCGCCGCGCTGGAGAAGCTCAGGGCTGGCGCGATGAGGACGAAGCAGACGGAAACGAGCAATCCGCGGGCCGGCACCCCGTTTGGCGAGATTTTGGCAAAATGCTTCTTAAGGAAGGAACCCTTTGGCGCTTCTTCGGCCAGCTGGAAGAGGTGGCGGCCGGAAGAGAAGATGCAGGAGTTCAAGGCACTTGCCGCTGCCGTGAGGACGATAAAGTTAAAGACGGAGTCCACCAAGGGATGACGCACATGATCACGACCAAGGTCGCGATGTAGAACAAGAGAATCCGGAGCAAAGTTTCGTTGACGGCCTACTTGATGACGTGCTGGGGGTCCTTGGCCTCGCCGATGGTGATGGTCACGAATTCAATCCCGGCAAAGACGACTGATGGTCCAGTGGCCGAAATGGTGGTCCCGGCCCCCAGGAAGAGGCCAGTCCCGATCGTGCCGCCAATCGCGATCATCTGCACGTGGCGGTTGGACAGGGAGCGGATGGTCCCGTCCCTGTTTTCGATTTTATCTGCCATGTTAAGAGTCCTTAAATTTAAATTAGAAATAAAACAATAAGTCCATAATATAGAGAATAATTGCTTTTGTAAAGGAAAAATCTTATAAATGACAGAAAACAGGCCTTCGTTCCTAATAAAGAAACGCAGGCCTGGTAGTTTGCGTATTATTTGATTTAGTGATCGAGGAGGCCAAGCAGCGGCTTGCACTTGTCCAGCGGATAGGGGGCGTCAGTCGCGGCGTGCAGCTCCACGCGCTTGACGCGGACGGTCTTCAGCTCCTGGCCGGCCTGGACGATGGCTACCGCGCCTGCATAAGCCTGGACTTGGTCAGCCAGGTAGCAGTACTCCCGGCCGCTGTCTTCATCATCGTCAGTGAAAGCAACGATGGCAAAGGCATGCTGGCCGGCCGCGGGCAGAATTCGGTTTGTCCAGCAGATGCCTTGGCAGCTGGCAGGCAGGTACTTGCGCAAGAGGGCTGCCAAGTCAGCGCCATTGAAGCATGGTTCTGTCCAAGTAGGCAAATAGCCTTTCCAGACCTGCAGGTCCTCGTCTTCAAAGCGCAGCTTCAGCGCGTCGTCTAGGTCACTGGCTTGGCCTGCTGCCTCCTGCTCAGTGAAATACTGGCGGAAGCTGGTCAAAAGATAGTTCGCCGTCTGCTTAGGCAGGGTGAAGCGGCGGCGCTCCCGGCAGCGCACCTTGGCATTCAGACCAGGAAAGCTAAGTGGCGGTATTTCGGAATCCGTGACCAAGTCGAAGGCGGAATAGCTGCCGTGGCCATTGCTCATTAAGCTGAGCCGCTGCTTGCAGTCCTGGATGAGCACGTCATTACCCGGCAAAAATTCAGAAGTTTGAAGGATGGTCTTGGAGTCGTTGACAAGACTGAGCTTTTTGATGGGACCTAAGTCGCTGATTTTGTTCACGGTTGTATGTTTCATAATCTGCCTCGCTTTTTTGCAATTGCCGATATTGGTTTGAGCTAAGGCAATTTTAGCAAAAAGAAAAAGCGATGCAACCGCACCGCTTTTCAGTTTAATCAGCGTCTTTAGTCAGTTCGTAGATGGCTTCGGCGTAGATCGCGATTGAGTCGATCAGGTCCTTGACCATCATGTATTCGTTGGCCGCGTGCATGACCATCGGGCCGTTTTCCGGCTGGGCGCCGAAGGCAACCCCGCGCTTGAAGAGGCGGCCGTAGGTACCGCCGCCGATAACGACTTCGTGGCCCTTGTTCCCGGTCTGCTTTTCGTAGACCTTGAGCAGGGTTTGAACCAGTGGATCGTCGCCTGGCACGTAGTGCGGCTCTTCAAAGCCATTGTAGCTGACGTCCAGGATGCCGCCGAACTTGGCCATGACCTGCTTGACCATGGTGTCAGGGTCAGTGCCTTGCGGGTAGCGGACGTTGTTTTTCATCAAGGCCTCGCCGTCGTGTTCGTAGGCAAAAATGGTTGAGGAGCTGGCGATTTGGCCCATCAAGTCGTCCTTGTGGTAGATGCCCAGCTTTTTCCCGTAGAAGTCTTCGTGGGCCACATCGGCTAAGAAGTGAAGGAAGTTCTTGTCTCTGCCGGCAAAAGCATAGCGGTCCAAGAACAAGGCCAGGAAGGTGGCGGAGTTCTTGCCGACTTGCGGGGCAGAGGCGTGGGCGCCTTGGCCAACCAGCACGATGTCGGCCGCGTCGCCCTTGACGTCAAAGCTGCCTTCCAGGCCATTGTCGGCCAAGAAGAGCTGGTAGGCAGCGGCCATGTCGTCCAGCTTTGGCCCCGTGATCGTGGCCCGGGTTACCTGCGGAGTCACGTTGGTGGCGATGCCGGCCTTGAAGGACTGCAGGACGCAGTCGCCCTTGGCGGCGTCGTTTTTGAAGGTGAATTCCAGGGTAAAGATCCCTTGTTCGCCGTTGATGATCGGGTATTCAGCATCAGGAGAGAAGACGATGTCTGGCGTTGGCTCATGCTTCAAGTAGTAGTCGATGCCAACCCAGTTGGTTTCTTCATTGGTTCCCAAGACGAAGTCGATCTTCTTTTTGGGCTTAAAGCCGGCTTCCTTTAAAAGGAGCATCCCGTAGTAGGCTGCCAGGCTTGGTCCCTTGTCGTCGGCACTGCCGCGTCCGTAGATCCGGCCTTCAGCGTCGATTTCCATCTTGAAGGGGTCATGGGTCCAGCCATCGCCGGCAGGAACGACGTCCATGTGGCCGATGATGCCCAGGCGCTGGTCGCCTTCACCGAAGTTGACCCGGCCAGCGTAGTTGGCGAAGTTTTCCGTGTCAAAGCCGTCGCGCTGGGCGAAGCTGAGGAACTTGGTCATAGCCTTGACCGGGCCAGGGCCAACGGGGTATTCCGCGCTGGCCTTGTCCAGGTCTTCGGATGAGTCGATGGCGATCAATTCCGCCAAGTCCTTGAGGATGGCGTCCTTTTTGGCTGCCGCGAGTTCTTTGTAGTTTAATTCCATTATTTTCTCCTGTTTCAGCTGCTTTTATCAGATTAGTTACAAAAAGTAACCAAATGCATAAGTAAAATTCTAACAATCTTCGCCAGCCCTGGCAAACAATTAGGCATGGACTTTGGCTGCGGTAAAAGCGGGGCTGATTTATTGTTTAGATCCCCGTTTATTACTAAACCAAACGTTTTTTTCAAAAAACGATCCCCGTTTATTACTGAACCAAACGTTTTTTTCGAAAAATGATCCCCGTTTATTACTGAGCCACGAGATTTTTTCGAAAAACGATCCCCGTTTATTACTGAGCCACGAGATTTTTTCAAAAAATGATCCCCGTTTATTACTGAACCACGTGATTTCTGCATCAGTTAGGTACCTTTAGGGGATCATTTTGATAAAAATGTCAGTAGTTAGGTACTTTTA
>NZ_JAOQBX010000022.1:5737-6195 GCF_044902225.1 Lactobacillus sp. 23-2
GGGGATCATTTTGGTAAAAATGTCAGTAGTTAGGTACTTTTAGGGGATCATTTTGGTAAAAATGTCAGTAGTTAGGTACTTTTAGGGGATCATTTTGTTAAAAACGTCAGTAGTTAGGTACTTTTAGGGGATCATTTTGGCCAAAATCGTTGTAGTTAGGTACTTTTAGGGGCTGATTTGCGATGTAGTTAGTCATTTTTGAAAAAATAATCCCCGCAAAGTCCCCAACTGTTGTCATTTTTGAAAAAATAATCCCCGCAAAGTCCCCAACTGTTGTCATTTTTGAAAAAATAATCCCCGCGAAGTCCCCAACTGTTGTCATTTAAAAAAAACGATCCCCGCAAAGTCCCCAACTGTTGTCATTTTTGAAAAAATAATCCCCACAAAGTCCCCAACTGTTGTCATTTTTGAAAAAATAATCCCCGCAAAGTCCCCAACTGTTGTCATTTTTGAAAAAA
>NZ_JAOQBX010000022.1:6295-30114 GCF_044902225.1 Lactobacillus sp. 23-2
AAGTCCCCAACTGTTGTCATTTTTGAAAAAATAATCCCCGCAAAGTCCCCAACTGCCGCCTCCAGCCCAATCAAAAAAGCCGCCTTTCGGCAGCTGATTAATGGCGGTATTTGGTTGCGGCGATATCGATGACTCTTTCGGTAAAGACGACGGGGATTGACTGCGGGTCGACCGGCAGCCCTTGAGCCAGGTTCTTGCCCGGCAGGATGATGACCTTCTTGAAGTACTTTTTCAAAGGCGTGTCTGGGTTCATCGTGATCAAGTAGCTGTGCTTGAAATGCGAGATGGACTTAGGCAGGGGGGAGGAGCCAAAAAGCTTGGAGATCCCGGAAACCGAGTAGAAGACGGCAGTTGAGTCTTCATTGCTCAAAGGAAAGAGGTGCTCGCCAGCAGCCAGGGCATCCCCGAAGTAGGTCGCCTTCCCCAGGTCCCGCATCCCCATGCAGAGCAGGCGGGCCGGCAATTCAGAATAGTAGATCCCGAAGATGAAATTGTTGGAGCTGTTGATCAGGACGTCAGCCAGCTCGTCGGCATCGGTCTCGTTGGTGGTCCAGACTTGATTGATGGCATCGTGGTAGTCCTGCAGGTATTCGCTGGTCGAGACCATGGCGCTCTGGCTTTCCTGCTTCTTGATGTAGGTCAGCAGCTGAAACTTGAATTCCTTGAAGCCAGAATAGCCCATCTTCTGGCAAAAGCGCTGGACGGAGGCCAGGCTGGTCCCGGCTTCTTCCGCCAGGTGATTGATGGTCAGGGATTCAACGTTGGTCAAGTCCTTGGTCATGCGGTTCATGATCTTACGGTCGGATTTGGAAAGCTCCGATGACTCGACCGTGAAAAAATTAGTGATGTCCATGTTTTGCAAGCCCCACTTTTAAATAAAATTAACAGTTACTATTAATTTTATCATAATTTCTGAAAAATTATCAAAATATTGTGGCTGGAAGGGCCCGCTGCGCGGCAATTACGAGATTGACTTTGCATGGAGAAAGCAATTTGGTCTCAGTTGGGTACTTTTCGGGAAACCGATGTTGAAAAAATACCTAACCTAACTTTGCGCGTGCCCCAGCCCACACAAAAACACTCATCCAACTGAGATGAGTGTTCTAAAGCGTCTCCCGTTCGGGCGGCGCGGATGACTATGAAATTGTTCCGCCTAATTCCTGGTAGGCCAGCTCGCCGACCTGGTTCATGGCCAGGATGATCTTGGCGCGCTCGCGCAGGCCTTGGTAGTGGCTCATGAAGCAGACGTCCAGATACTGGTCATCGACCATGATTCTGGCGATGTCATGCTCAGTGTCGTCCAGCTCCCCGGTCTTGTTCCAAGAGCAGCCTTCCGGCAGGTTTTCGATCAATTTGTTGCGGGAGCTTTGGTTGTACATGGCCCCGCGGCAGATCTCCCCAAAGGGGCTGGGATCGTCCAGCAGCTGCTTGAAGAGCTTCATGGCTGCAGCCGCGGTGATGTAGTTTTCCTTCCCAGTCTGGCTGTCGGCTTCAGCCATCAGGTAGCGGCCCAGGTGCAGGCCCTGATAGCATTCTTTAAACCAGGCTGCCAGCTGGTCAAAGCCACACCAGTCGATCAGGACGTTGGTGGCGGTATTGTCTGAATCTGACAGCATCAAGTCCAGCAGGTCCCGCAAGCTCCAATTCCTTTGGGCCAGGTGGCAGAGCATCCCGCCTTCCACGATCGCCTCATCTTTGACCGTGACCGTCTGGGTCAGGTCCATGGGGTGGGCCTGCATGTAGGCGGCTACCCCTAATTTGATCAGGCTGGCTGACTTGAAGCGGTCATTGACGCTGTCTGTTTGAAAAAGAACCTCTCCGGCCGCGTTCGTGATCAGCAGGGCTTCTCTGCCCGGCAAGGGGCGCAGGAGCTGATCGAGCTTGCTTGCTAACATGGCTTTGCCTCCTTAATCAAAAAATTACTTAACCGTAATCGTATCGCCCGCCGCCACGGCAAAATTAGCCATGTCGGGGTCCTGGTCAGCCATGAAGACTGAGTCCAGGTCGGCGAAGACGACGTTGGGGTTGGCCAGGACGAAGGAGCAGGCGGCAGAGATCGACTCAATCGATTCGATCATGCAGCCGACCATGGTTTTGATCCCGCGGCTTTCAGCCAGGTCGTTGATCTTTTGGGCCTCGCTCAAGCCCCCGGTCTTCATCAGCTTGATGTTGATGTAGTCAGCGGCCCGCTTTTCAACCACCTTTTGGGCATCAAGATAGCTCTCCACGGCCTCGTCAGCCATGATTGGGTAAGGGGAGGTCTTGGTCAGCCAGGCCATGGCGTCCAAGTCGCCGGCTGGCACTGGCTGCTCGATAAAGTCGATGGCCAGCTTGTGCTTCTTCCAGTAGTTGGCGGCGGCTAAGGTCTCCCGCGCGCTCCAGGCCTGGTTCATGTCCAGGCGCAGGTGGATCATTGGTCCAACGGCATAGGCAAAGTCTTCCACCAGCTTGATGTCCCGGTCCACGTGCCCGTGGCCCAATTTCAGCTTGAGGGACTTAAAGCCGGCCTCGACGCGCTTTTGCCCTTCGGCAATCATCTGGTCGGGGTCGCCAATGGAAATGGTGTAGTCGGTGTGGACGCTGCCGCCCTTGCCGCCCAAGAGCTCAGTCAGGCTGATGCCCAAAAGCTGGCGCTTGGCGTCATAGAGGGCCAGCTCAACGGCGGCTTTGGCCGGGCCGTTGTGGACGATGCTGGCTTGCACCAGCTGCAAGAGCCGGCGCCAGTCGCCAAAGTCCTGGCCTAAAAGCAGCGGCCGGATGACCTCCTTGATGACGGCCGCGGCGCTGTTGATCGTGTCGCCCGTGACCTTCTCGTTAGGGGTGCAGGTTCCCGTGCCCACGATCCCATTGGAAAGGGCGACTCTGACGCGGACGGCGTTGATGCTGTCCACCCGGTGCAGGGCCGTCACGAAGGGGGTGGTCAGGGGGATCACCTTTAAATCGACTTGCAGATCTTTAATCGTTAGCGTTTCTGTCATCTCCTGCTATGCTCCTTGTTGCTTGATTTATTCTGCTGGCAGATTGAGTTCGTAAGCCAGGCGGCTGGGATCGATAGAGTCGCTGGTGACCTTGATGATCCCGCGCAGCTGAAAGCCATGGCTAAGCGCCAGGTGCTGCATGGCCGCGTTGGCCTTGCCGGTGTCGACGCGGAAGTTCTTGATCCCCTGGCTTAAGCCCAGGGAAATGAGCTGGTTCAAGAACTGCCCGGCCAAGTGCTGGCCGCGGAAGGCTGAGCCGATGGCAATCCGGTGGATCGCCGCGTAGGGGTCGGCCACGTTGGCCCAAGCCCCGTCAATTACGGCGTAGTTGGGGTCTTGCCCGGTGATCGCGGCATAAGCGGCAATTTGCCCGTCAGTCTTCAGAATGAAGCCGGCCTGCTCCTTGATGTCGCTTAAGATGGCGGCTTCATCAGGATAGCCTTCCTGCCACTGGCTGGAGCCGGATGCTTTTAAAAAAGCCTTCGCGTCATTGATGATATGCATGATGGCGGCTAGATCCGCCACCCGGGCTTCGGTGATGTAGCTTAAAGCCATGGGACTAGTCCAGGTTGATGTGGTCGCGCAGGTAGTTGTACTGCATCGCGTTTTCCAAGTCTTCCGTGTCCTTGCCCAGGACGCGGGCGATCGCGTAGGCAAAAGCCCAGGAAGTAGCTGGCCCGCGGCTGGTGATCAGCTTGTGCTCAGCGTCAACGACGACCGGAGTGTCCATGTAGTGGCTGCTTGGGTTTTCTGACTGCACTTGGGCCTTGAAGTCCGGGTGGCTGGTCCAGTTGGCGTTTTCCAAGAGCCCGTACTTGGACAAGGCAATCGGGGAGGCGCACATGGCGGCGTCCCACTTGCCTTGCCGGTGGCGCTCAGCCATCAGTTCGCCCAGCTTGACGCTGTCGCGCAAGTGGTGGGCGTTAGGCGCGCCGCCTGGGAAGGAGACCAGGTCGTAGTCCAAGAGGCTGTCGTCCAGGGTCTTGTCGCATTCAAAAACGATCCCGTGGCCGCCGCGGATGGTCTTGCTGGTCAGGCCGATCATGTCGCAAGGGATGTCCAAGCGGCGCAAAACGTCGACTTGGCTCAAGCCTTCAACTTCTTCACATCCATCTGAAAATACGATTGCTGCTTTAACCATGATTTTTACCTCGCATTTGTCGAAATTTCTGATCTTGTTGTTTTGCTTAAGCCTATTGTACTTCATTTCCTGGTCAAAAAGCACAAATGCTTGCTTCACGCGGGTGAAAATCAACTACAATAAATAAGTTGGAATTTTTTAGCAAGCAAAGGAAGTATTTATGCTGATTGTCTACTTAATCGTCTTGGGCATCCTGGCCGGAATCGTCTCTTCCGTGGCCAGCATGGCCTCTTTGGTTTCTTACCCCGGCCTGTTGCTGGTCGGGCTCAGTCCGGTCGTGGCCAACATGACCAACACGGCCTCTTTGGTGACTACGGGCTTTGGGGCTTTGACCTCCTGCCTCAAGGAAATGAAAGGGCACTGGCGGGAACTGGCCTGGTACGGCCTCTTCCAGCTCTCTGGGGCGGCCATTGGGGGCTGGCTTTTGTCAGCCTTTCCCGGCGAAATCTTTAAAAAATCGTCCCCCTCCTGGTCTTGATGAGCGGGGGCCTCTTGGTCTGGAGCGGGCGGCGGCCGATCTACACCCGGGACTCAGACAGCAAGCTCAAGCTGGTCCTGGCCTACCTGGGCCTGTTTATGGCTGGCATTTACGCCGGCTACTTCGGGGCGGCTTCCGGCGTCTTGACCCTGGTCTTTTTGACCTACTTGTCAAAATCCAGCTTCGTCGTCATCAACGGGATCAAGGCCATCATTGGCTCTTTGGCCAACCTGGTCGCCCTCTTGATCTTCATGTACCGGGGCCTGGTCCGCTGGGACGTGGCTATCCCTTTGGCGGCGGGGATGTTTATCGGTGGCTTTCTTGGCCAGAAACTGATTAAATATCTAAAGCCGAGCCTGGTCAGAGGGGTGACCGCCGCCTTTTCCGTGGTCCTGGCGGCTTATCTGGCGGCCTCTGCCTGGTTTTAGTGAAATTGCTAGCAAAGTAAGTTAGAATAGAGTAGTTCGATAAAAAAGGAGGAAATGCTTGAAAACTGAAGTCTATTTAGTCCGTCATGGCGAGACCCTGTTCAACCGCTTGGGCAAGGTGCAGGGCTGGTGTGACACTCCCTTGACCATCAGGGGGATCGATGATTTGAAGAAGACCGCCTTGGCCTTGGCGCAGATTCACTTTGACAACATGTATTCTTCCGACCTCAAGCGGGCGATCGACACCGTCCACTTGATAAAGAATGCCAACGTGGTCTCCCAGATCGGGAAGATCAAGAAGCTGCCGGAATTCCGGGAAGTCTTTTTCGGCTCCTTTGAAGGCGACAGCATTGACGAGACCTGGCGCGCCGTCTCCAAGGCCGCCGGCATCCCTGAAACCGAAGACGTGAAGGCGATCATCGATGCCGTTGGCATCTACAAGTTCAGAGAAGCCACCAAGAAGGCGGATCCCCGCCACCTGGCCGAAAACGTGGAGGAACTGGACCTGCGCATGCAGCGGGCCGTCAAGGTCCTGCGCGAGGAAACCAGAAACGAGGGCCGGGTCCTGGTCGTCTCCCACGGGGACTTCATCAAGACCCTAGGCATCAAGTACTGGGACCAAAGCGATGGCCTCCACGACATTCCTTTCCCGGAAAACGGCAGCGTGACCCGGGGAATTCTGGATGAAGACGGGAACTTTAAGATCGTTGACTACAACTGCTCAGCAGATGATTTATAAAAGGAAATTGATTCTATGAAGTGGGATACGCATACTTTTACCTTTATTTTGTTGTTGATCGTTGGCTTGTGGGAACTGGCCCGCGGCTTTAACGCGGCCAGAACCATGAAGGAAGGCCAGGTCAAGCTGACCGCCAGATCCTACTATCTGACCGGGGCGGTCGTCTTGATCGCGGCAATTTTCTATGCCTACAAGCTCTGGGGGTAAGCAATGAACGTGCATTCATGGTGGGTTCCCTACGCGGTTCTGCTGTTTGGCATCTGGGACCTGGCGACGGGGATTTCGCGCAAGATCAAGGCCAAGAAGGGCGGCGAGCCGTCCAAGGGCTTGAGCAGCAACGCCTTCCTTTTTTTAGGCGTATTGTTTATCATTACCGGCATTTGGGCATTTTTCGCATAGAAGGCAAGCATTATGGCAAAATTGGCACTGCTTAGGCATGGCGAAAGCGAAGCCAATGCAGCAAACGTATATACTGGCTGGAACGACGTTCCTTTGACCGACAAGGGGCGCGCGCAGGCCAAAGCAGCTGGGGAGAAGCTGGCGCTCTTGCCCGGCTTTTATCCAACGCACATTCACACGTCGGTCTTGTCGCGGGCAATTGAGACGGCCAACATCGTGGCTGAGACCTGCGGCTTCTTGTGGCTGCCGATGACCAAGACCTGGCGGCTCAACGAGCGTCACTATGGGGCCTTGCGCGGCCTGAACAAGGACGTCTCCCGCAAGGTTTTTGGCAAAGAGCAGGTATTGGAGTGGCGGCGCGGCTTTGACGCGGTGCCGCCGGCCCAGGGGTCGCCAACCATTGACCGCCGCTACAAGTACGTGGACCCGCGGCTTTTGCCCCGGGCGGAAAGCCTGCACCAGACCCAGCTGCGCCTGCTTCCTTACTATGAAGATGAGGTGGCCAGCCGCCTGCGCCAGGGCGAGGACCAGCTGATCGTGGCTCATGGCTCCAGCCTGCGGGCCTTGATCAAGTACCTGGAGCAGATCAACAATGTGGATATCTTGAAGCTGGAAGTGCCCAACGCCAAGGCGATCGTCTACGATTTTGACCATGACTTGCGGATTGTCAATAAGCAGATCCTGTAGGATGGCAGGACGCCTGCTTTTTATAAAAAACAACTAAAAAATACAAATAGGAGCATTTATGTCACACAAGCTTAGCATAGAAGAAATCGCTGAATTCAGCCGCGGCTTCAACGCGGACCCCAAGAACCAGGCCATTGCCAGAGCCGCTGGCCGCAGCGGGGTCATTGAAGCCTCCTGGAACCCGGAAGTCTCCCGGCGCTTGAACCGGACCTTCTCAGTGGAACTGGACACGGACAACGTGACCAATCAGGAGCGGTCCGGCCGCTGCTGGCTCTTTTCAACGCTGAACGTCGTCCGGCACAACTTTGGGGCCAAGAACAAGGCCAAGAACTTCACCTTCTCCCAGGCCTACAATTACTTCTGGGACAAGATTGAGCGGGCCAACTACTTCTACGACCGAATCATCGCCACTGCCGACCGGCCGCTGGATGACCGGACCGTGCGTGGCTACATGGACTGGACCACGACTGACGGCGGCCAGTGGCACATGGCGGCATCAGTGATCGCCAAGTATGGGGTCGTGCCGTCATACGTCATGCCGGAAACTTTCAACAGCAACCATTCAGATGCCTTGAACATGGTCTTGTCCGACAAGGAGCGAAAGGACGCCTTGGTACTGCGCAAGTTGGTCCAAGCTGGGGATGAAACTGCCGTTGAAGCAAAGAGAAAAGAATTTTTGGCACAGGTCTACAAGATCATGGCCATGGCCGTTGGCGAGCCACCGAAGACTTTTGACCTGGAATTTAGAGACGACGACAAGAACTACCACCTGGAAAAGCAGCTGACGCCGGTGGAATTCTTCAACAAGTACTGCGACACCGACTTTGACGACTACGTGGTTCTGGCCAACGCGCCGGACCACGAGCTGAACCGGGTTCTGCACCTGGGCTTTGAAGACAACGTGGAAGGCGGGCTGCCAAACCTGTTCGTCAACGTGCCAATGGAATACCTGGAAGACGCGGCCGTAAAAATGCTGAAGAGCGGGCGGGCCGTTTGGTTCGGCAACGACGTTCTGCGGCAGATGGACCGCAAGACCGGCTTCATGGACACTGAGCTCTACAAGCTGGACGACCTGCTGGGCATCGACACGACCATGACCAAGGCTGAGCGCCTGGCCACTGGGGTGGGGATGTCCTCCCACGACATGGCCATCGTCGGGGTTGATGAAGACCGTGGGGAAATCCGTCAATGGAAGGTCGAAAACTCCTGGGGCGACAAGAGCGGTGAAAAGGGCTACTTCGTCATGAGCAACGACTGGTTCAGAGAATACGTCTATGAAGTGACCGTCAAGAAGGAATTCGTGCCAAAACAGATCCTGGATTTGCTGGAAACCGAGCCAGTGGAACTGGATCCATGGGATTCCCTGCTTTAAACGAGAATACAGTATTGAATGAACGACACTCATCTATGTTGGATGAGTGTCTTTTACTGTTCTCGAAAAGTCCCTAACTAAAGTCAAAACGCGTTCTTACGCTGGTCAAAGTCTTAACTTAGCGACGCTGCTTAAGAGGGGGAGCTTTTTTCATTGAAAAAAATAAGCCGTTCCGCGCGACAGATGGCCAAGTTATGGTAAAATCGAATTTGATATTCAAAATAGTTTTTTTACAATGGAGCGAAATATGCGCAAATTATTTCTTTTAAGAGGCGCACCTGGCTCTGGCAAATCTTCATTCATCGCGCGGCACCATTTGATGCCATATGCGATCAGCGGGGATGAGATTCGTCTGCTTTTGGCGGATCTTACCGTATACTATGACAAGAAGACTGACGTACTGCACCAAGTGATTCCGCGGCACGTCACGGATCAAACCAAGAGAATGAAGGACAATCTGGTTGAGCACAAGATGTCCTATGGTGAGACCGTGATCGTGGACGGCACCCACATCGTGCCTAGCGAAATCGACCACTACAAGAAGTGGTGTGAAAAGTACCACTACGAATGCTATGTGGTCGACTTGATGCAAAAGCAGACTCTTGAAGGCTTATTGAAGAGAAACCAGGTCCGGATGCAGTACGACTGGGTCAAGCCCGAAGTAATCGCCATGATGTACAACTCATACATGGCACACCCGGAAGTGCCTGACTGGGTCAAGGGCATCAAGCCCAACCAGATGGAGCACGCCCTTTTGCAAAGGGAAAACAACCTGGACCGGTATTCACATGTGATCGCCATTCCTGACGAAGTCAAAGAAGAAGACTTCCCGCATGTGCATATCTCCAACTTCTACTTCTCTTTCAACGACAAGTTCAACGAGAAGTACGGCACCTACCGCAACGTGGTGACGATCGGCAAGACCAAGGAAGAGGTCGTGGATGAATTCCGTCTGCCTTACTTCGTCTTCAAGTTCCACCACAAGCACTTCCTGATCTCGGCTTATCCGATCAGAAATGAGATGCTGGACCCGATCAAGAAGGTCAAGGGCGTCTGGTCCTACTCCACCGGCCTGTACAACGTGGCCGACTTCTTGCAGGAGTTCCCGGAAAACGAGAAGCAGCACGTGCACCAATTCAACTTGTCCAAGCTGGACAGAACCCGTCTGTTGCACATTTGGTAATACATGAAAAAGCTTTTCCTTCGCTTGGAAGGAAAAGCTTTTTTTCGTTTAGGAGTCTTTATAAAATCCTGAAAAGACAGTTATCTTTTGAATTAATGATAAAAATCACAAGTTCTGATTGCCCTGGCTTTTTTCAAGTGCTACGATCACGACTAAGAGAAAAAATAACTGAAGTAACAGAAAGAAGGACGAAAATGAAGGCTGGAAAATACACGGTTGACGCGCAAGGTCACAATGGTAAGTTCAAGCTGACAGTAACTGTTGATGAGGACCGGATTACGGATGTCCAAGTAGCTGCAGGGGAAACGGCTGGTATTTCGGACGCGGCAATGAAGCGGATTCCGGAAGCAATTGTGAAAGGCCAAACTTTAAATGTGGATGTAGTTTCCGGGGCTTCTTTGACTAGCCACGGGATCTTGGACGGGGTTGGCCACGCCATTGAATTAGCTGGCGGGGATGCTGATGAATTCAAGAAGCGGCCAAAGTACCAAGCAGCTGAAACAGGCCGTCAGGAAATCACGGTTGACGTGGCCGTGGTTGGTGCCGGCGGGGCTGGTTTTACCGCGGCTGTCCGTTCATTGCAACATGGCTTGAAGGTTGCCTTGCTGGAAAAGGCGCCAACCGTTGGTGGTAACACCATGCGGTCAGGTGGTTTCTTAAACGCCGCTGACCCAGAATGGCAAAACAAGTTTCCAGCCTTGCCAGGGGAAAACGTCACCTTGGAGCAAATGATGGAAGTCAAGGAAGACGAAATCGCGCCGGAATACCGGGACGACTTCAAGGAAATGCAAAAGCAGATCAAAGCTTACCTTGACAGTGGTAAGAATTACCTGTTTGACTCAGTTCTCTTCCACCGTCTGCAAACTTACCTGGGCGGCAAGCGGGTTGACTTAAAAGGTAACGAAATTTACAGTGACTACTCCTTGGCCAAGACTTTGACTGACCACGCCTTGGAATCAGTCAAGTGGCTGGCTTCAATTGGCGTTGACTTCAACATGTCAGCCGTAACCATGCCAGTCGGTGCTTTGTGGCGCCGGGCCCACAAGCCAGTGGAAAGCGACGGCTTTGGTTACATCAAGGCTTTGAAGAAGTACTATGATGAACACGGCGGCCAGACTTTCACTGACGCGAAGGTAACGGACTTGCTGCTTGAAAACGGCCGGGTAACTGGGGTTAAGACCGATAAACTGACCGTTCATGCCAAGGCCGTGATTTTGACGGCGGGCGGCTACAGTGCCAATACCAAGATGCTGCAAAAGTACAACACTTACTGGGACGACATTCCAGACAACATGAAGACCACCAATGCCCCATATATTACCGGTGACGGGATCAACTTGGGCTTGGAAGCAGGCGCGGCCTTGGTTGGCATGGGCTTCACCCAAATGATGCCAGTTGCTGACCCAAAGACGGGTGAATACAACACTGGTTTGCAAGTCCCGCCAGCTGACTTTGTCATGGTTAACCAAAAGGGTGACCGTTTCGTTAACGAATACGCTGGCCGTGACACTTTGGCAAAAGCCGCCATTGCCAACGGTGGTTTGTTCTACTTGATTGCTGATGAAACGATCAAGAACTCAGCCTACAATACTGATGAAAACAAGATCAAGCAAGAAATTGCCAATGGGCAATTGTACAAGGCGGACACCTTGGAAGAATTGGCTAAGCAGATCAAGGTTGATCCTGACCACTTGCTGGCAAGCATCAAGAAGTACAACCAATACGTTGACCAAGGGGATGACCCGGAATTCCACAAGAGCGTCTTTGACCACCGGGTTGAAAATGGTCCATTCTACGCTACACCACGTCAACCAGCCATGCACCACACCATGGGCGGGTTGAAGATTGATGCCGGAGCCCACGTTTTAAACGAAGCGGGGCAAAGAATTGCCGGTCTCTACAGTGCCGGGGAAAATGCCGGTGGGGTTCACGCCGGCAACCGCTTGGGCGGTAACGCCTTGGCCGACGTCTTTACCTTTGGCCGGATCGCGGCGGACAGCGCCAATGCTGAACTCGCGGTTGACACGGTCAGTGGGGCATCACGCTAAGGCGAGAACAAGATTTGCGATACACAACTCCATTTTTGGGGTTGTGTATTTTTTTACAAAAGAACTTTTTGTGGAAAACTACCAAAACCGGAAACAAAGCCGACTACTCCAGAGACTAAACCGGAAGTCAAGCTAGAAGCTAAGCCGACTAAGCCGAAGGCCAAGCCAACCAAGAGTGAGCCAACTAAGCCAAAGGTTAAGCCGCTTGTCCGGAAGACTAAGTCCGACCCAGCTTATCCAAATGCTGGCCAGCTTAACTCTGGTCGCGCTAAGACGCCAAGCGAGCCAATCACTCCAGGTACGCCAACTCTCAAGGGTGTCGGTTTGACTAACGCCGCAGGCAATGGAATTGGTTCAGCCAACTCTGTTAAGACCGCGGCAGGTGAAGCCAAGCTGCCACAGACTGGTGCCAAGGAATCTCCAGCAGCAGTTGCTGCCGGCCTGATTGCCTTAGGCATGTCTGCCGCCCTGGGCCTGGCAAGCCTGCGCAAGAAGCGTCACTAATTTAAAGCGGAGAAATCCTGATCATTGATCAGGGCTTTTTTGCTGTAAACAGCATCACAAAAAGGCCCAAGCGAGTTCTTCGCTTGGGTCTTTGCTTTGCAAAATCGTAGAGATTTTCGTCTATTTACTTTTCCCGTTGCCGCAATGGGTCGCTCGCGGCAAACTTTTTCCCGTAGATATATTCAAACAAGGCTTGGTATTGCTTGTAAAGCCGTTCTTCATTAGCTGTGCTGCGCGGGAAAAAGTAGTGGTGGCCGATCAAGTCTTCTGGCAAATAGGCCTGCTTGGCGATTTGGTGGGGCTGATTGAAGGCATCAAGTTTGAGCCCTGCACCACGGAGCTTGCCGGCTTCCTTGTAGTGGTCATCTCGCAAATAAGCTGGCATTGGGTGGGCACTGGGATTTTGCGCGTCCATCTTAGCTCTGGCATATGCCCAGCGGACAGAGTCTGATCTTGGGCAGATGCAGAGCAGCATGGTGGCCATAGTCAATGCTGATGTTGCCCTGGGTAGGCCGATTTCTCTAGCGGTATTGGCTAAAGTGATTGCTTGGGTGACCGTTTCTGGAGCGGCGAGGCCAACCGTTAAAACTGCCGCGTCTTTAAGCCTTCTGACCACCGAGTCTAAATCGCCACTCTCGAGCAGCACTGCCAGATAATACAGGGCCGCGTCGGTATCCGAACCTTCAATTGAGTCTTGAAAAGCCGCCAGATAGTCATAGTGCTGGGTGGCATCTCTGTCATAGGCAAAGTGCTGGTTCTTGGCAAAAGCCGCGATCTCTGCCATAGTCAGCTGCTCTGGGTACATGGCATGGAGCGTATCCAGAATGTTCAAGGCAACCCGTACGTCGCCATTGGCTGAGTTGGCGATAGCATGGGCTTCTTCATCCCCTAGGTCAAAGTCCAGCTGCTCACTGGCGGCCCGCTTCAAGACAGGCTCGATCTCTTCCGCGGAAATTGGTTCGAATTCAAAAATCTGGCAACGGGAGCGGATTGCCGGCGCGATGCTCATGACTGGATTTTCCGTAGTCGCGCCAACCAAGAGAATATGCCCGTTTTCTAGATAGGGGAGAAGGTAGTCCTGAAGCGGCTTGGTCAGGCGGTGGATTTCATCCAGCAGGAGGACGAAGCTTTCGTCTGGATGTTGCTTGATCAGTTCTTGCAGCTGGGTTTTGTTTTGAATTGAAGCATTGAACGATTCAAATGGCAAGTCCAGGCTCTTGGCCATGACTCCAGCCAGGGTGGACTTACCGCAGCCAGGCGGACCCCATAGGATCAGACTCAATGGGACCGCTCGGTCAATAATCTGCCGCAGCGGCTTTCCCGGGGCCAGGAGCTGCCTTTGCCCAACCATCTGCTCTAGTGATTGCGGCCGCATCAAGTCGGCCAAAGGTTGTTTGAACATCGTTGCACCTCATTCGTTGCTTTATTTGACTATTGCTAGTATAGCTGTTTAATTCTAAAAAACAAGCAACTCGAAAAAGTAGCCTCCGGAGACTTAGCTAGGTTTTTTCGCAGTTGGGCACTTTTCGGAAATCAAAAAGAAAAACAAAAAAACGCTCATCCAACTTGGATGAGCGTCCTAAGGCAGGTTATAAGTTAGTGTCCTAACTTAATGACATTGCCGAAGACCAAATATGGCTTTTAGTAGTACTTGCATGCCAATGAGCCCATTGGGTCCCATGGAAGCAATTGAATTGGGTTCTTCTTGCCTTCGTCGTAAGCCTGCTTGACATCTTCTGGCAGGTAGGCCTTGTTCAAAACGGCTTGGTAGACGAATTGGTCAAACCATTCATCGCTCATGACGAAGTAGCCCTTGAAGCCAGGCTTGTCGCCCCATGAGTTTTCGATCTTCCACTTGGTTGGCTTGCCGTCTACCAAGTCAACGCCAGTGATGACCATGGCGTGGTTCATCATGCTTTCGCCTGAGTCAAGCCGTTGGGCCTTGGTCATTGAGAAGTCGAAGTCAAACAAGGCGTCAGTTTCGTAGAGCTTGGTGTCCAAAAGCCCTGCTTGCCGGTCGCTGTCCTGTGAGACGTCTGAGCCGAACCAGACAACTTCGCCTTGTTCCAATTGGTTGATGATCAGCTTCTTGAAGTCGCTCAATTCCAGGTTCAAGTGCCGGACTTGGCGGCCGCCAACGACGTTGCCAAGGTATTCAACTGAGAAGACCTTGTTGTATGGCTTGTCGGCAGTTGGCCCGTTGATGACTGAAATGTAGTTTTCCAGGTCCCAGCCAACGTACTTCTTGAAGAAGTCTTGTGGAGTCAGATCCTTGTCAATGTGGTAGTTGCCTTCATCGTCCTTGTATTCAAAGTTGAAGGTCTTTGGCGGCATCCCCAAGGAAGTTGCCAGCATGCGGAAGATTGCTGACAAAAGCTCGTTCTTGTGGGCTTCAACTTCTTCAGCGCTCTTGCCGGCGTTGACCAAGTCGCGCAATTCCAAGCCGCCCTTGCGCAGCATGGTGTTCAAGGTTGCATCAAGCGCGCGGGAGTTTTCGGAGTTGGCAGTTTCCGGGTAGGCCTTCTTTGGCACGATCCCGTACTTTTCAATCAAGCCGCAGAGCATGTCCCATTGGCCGCCGTCGCCTTGCGGTGCTTGGAACAGGAAGGCTACCTTGCGGTCGCCAAGTGGCTTGTCGGCTGAGCCGATGACGTTCTCGAAGAAGAAGTTTGACTTTTCAAACTTGTCCCAGAAGAAGGTGTAGTTTTGGGACAATTCAAAGCCCTTGAGCTTGAATTCCTTTTGGATGGCGTGGCGCATGGTTGACAGGGCGCTGAACATCCAGCAGCGGCCGGATTG
Source organism: Lactobacillus sp. 23-2 (assembly GCF_044902225.1). Taxonomy (NCBI): domain Bacteria; kingdom Bacillati; phylum Bacillota; class Bacilli; order Lactobacillales; family Lactobacillaceae; genus Lactobacillus; species Lactobacillus sp. 23-2. The sequence goes on from NZ_JAOQBX010000022.1 coordinate 21,052, forward strand.
CTTCTGGTTTGAAACTGAGCCGGTGTCGATTTCAACTGAGAAGGTTGGGTCCAGGTCGATTGCTGATTGGGTGTTTTGGCTGGCCTTGTAGATGCCGTTGGTTTGCGCTGCGTGAGCGGCTACCTTGTAGGCAGGGTGCTTGGCCAAGTCGCTGACAAAGTTATCGATAGTGTCAAAGTTGATTTCTTGTGACATGCGAATTTCCTCCTAAATAATCTTTACTTGAATATTGTAGCTTAGAAAAAATCTTAAGTCTAACTATTCCAAAAAGTGTTAGCGCAGGATGGCCGGCTTGTCGGCCCAGACTTGCTCAAAATCCGGATGCTGCATGAAGTAGCTGATCCCTTTAGGATCAAGGACCCAGATCTTATGGCTGGAAGATGCGGCGAACTGCTTGGCATCATTCATCAGCTGGTCCAGGTCCGCCTGGCTGGCTTTAGGGCTCAAAAAGACGTGCCCCATGACCCAGACGGTCTCGTCCTCGCGCTTGATCTCGGCCAAAGTGGTCTTGGCGGTCAATTCCCCGGCTTTTTCATAGCGAAGCTCTTTCTTGACTGCTTCGTTTGTCATGTCTTTGCTTTCTTGCATTTTATTTGCTCACTTCCGTCTTGTTGATGGCATTTCTTTCATGATCGTGACTGGTCATGATTCAGCAAAACTAGTGTAGAATATTTTAAGGAATTAGACAAAGGAGACGTGAATCATGAGCAGAGTTAGAGGATTTGAAGTCGTCAGCAAGTATGAAGGGCAAGGGATCAGCCTGCCGCGCCGCCAGACGGTTGCCAGTGCCGGCTATGACCTGGAAGCCGCGCGCGACATTACGATTCCCAGCATTTGGAAGATGAAGCTGATCAAGATCTTCTGGATGATCAAAAACCGCCACCAGCTGATCGAAAATGACCTGCTGGACGCGGAAGCCGCCTTAAAGCCGGTCTTGGTGCCAACTGGGATCAAGGCTTATATGCCAGCAGATGAGGTCTTGATTTTGGCCAACCGGTCCTCCAATACGTATAAGCGCAACCTGTCCCTGCCAAATGGGATTGGGGTGATCGACAGCGACTACTATGACAATCCAAGCAATGAAGGCGAAATCTTCGTTCAATTGCTCAACTATGGGGTCCGTGACCTCCATATCAAGAAGGGGGAGCGGATCGCCCAGGCAATCTTCACGCCTTACCTGAAGAGCGATGACGATGAGCCGGTCGACAACCAGCGCGTGGCCGGCTTTGGCTCAACTGGCAAGGAAGGGAATAAGTAATGGCTAGAGTCAAGACGCAGTACAAGTGCCGCTCCTGCGGCTATATTTCTGCCTCATACCTGGGCCGCTGCCCAAACTGCGGGGCCTGGAACCAGTTTGAAAAGGAGAGCCAGGAGGTCAGAAAGACCTCAAGCAAGGCCACTCCCAGCCGGATGATGGCCAGCGTGGGGGCTAAAGAAGCAGTCAAGCTGGCCACGGTCAAGGCTGAGAAGGAAGAGCGGATTCTGACCAAGTCCTCAGAGCTGAACCGGGTTCTGGGCGGCGGGATCGTGCCTGGCTCCCTGGTCTTGATCGGCGGGGACCCTGGGATCGGCAAGTCCACTTTGATGCTGCAGATCATGGGCGACCTGGCCAATAAATACAAGGTTTTGTACGTCTCCGGGGAAGAATCGGCCGGGCAGATCAAGATGCGGGCTGACCGCCTGGACCTAGGGGCAAGTCCCATGCTTTTGTATCCGGAAACCAACATGGAGCACATCCGCGACCAGATTGACGACGTCAAGCCTGATTTCGTGGTCATCGACTCCATCCAGACCATGAATGAGCCCAGCCTGGACTCCATGGTCGGTTCTGCTTCCCAAGTCCGGGAAGTTACGGCGGAATTGATGAAGATCGCCAAGATGGACCAGATCACCGTCTTCGTGATTGGCCACGTGACCAAGGAAGGGGCCATTGCCGGGCCAAAGATCCTGGAGCACATGGTGGACACGGTTCTTTATTTTGAAGGCGACGAGCACCATGCCTACCGGATCCTGCATTCGGTCAAGAACCGCTTCGGGGCGACCAATGAAATCGGCATGTTTGAGATGAAAAATGAAGGTCTGTCTGAAGTCACCAACCCTTCAGCGGTCTTTTTGGATGAGCGCCTGCCCAATTCAACCGGGTCGGCCGTCGTCGTTTCTTTAGAAGGAACCCGGCCGATCTTGGGTGAAATCCAGGCCCTGGTGACGCCAACGGCCTTTGGCTATGCCAAGCGGACGACCTCAGGGCTGGACTACAACCGGGTCTCCTTGCTCTTGGCCGTGCTGGAGAAGCGGGGGAACCTGATGCTTCAGAACCAGGATGCCTACTTGACGGCGACTGGCGGGATCCGCCTGAACGAGCCGGCGATTGACCTGGCCATTGCCATGGCGATTGCTTCCAGCTACTATGACAAGGAAATCCAGCCGACCGACTGTTTTGTCGGAGAAATCGGCCTGACTGGCGAAGTCCGCCGGGTCAACCAGATCCAGGCCCGGGTCAGAGAAGCCGCCAAGGTTGGCTTCAAGCGGATCTTCATTCCGAAGTTCAACATGTCGCCGGCCTTGCAAGACGAGGGGATTGAAGTGATTCCGATCACCAGCGTCCGCCAGGCCTTGAAGATCTTGTTCAATTAAGAAAGCCTGCATTGACTCACTTTCGCGTGAGCTGATGCAGGCTTTTTTTATGTGACTTAACCACAGGCAGCTGGCTGGCCTGCTTTTTGGCTAATAAAATAAGTCCTTGTATATAACACTTGTTATCATTTCCAGTCTCTGTCAGGAGGGTCTAATTATTAAGATATATAAATAAAGGGGATAGAAAATCAACTACCCCCGACCGAGGTCGGGGGTAGTTGATTTCAGATTCATTTAAAAACCGAAATTGAACTAACTTTTTCAAAGAATTGGCTTGCCGCCAACCAGCTGCTTATTAATAAAATTTTGCTGGTTATGTTAAAAATATTTAGTCAAACTGGCAGAATAGCTAATTTTTGGTCTATAATGAAATCGATGCAGTGCGTTGCTGCATTGTATAGTGATAATAGAAATGACCGCCCGCGCAAGCGAGCGGTTATTTCTATCCTATAAGCGGCCTTTTTTCTGTTAGACTTAAGGCAGAAAAGATTGCTTTGAACAGGAGACACAAAATGATCAAATTGATTGCTTTTGACATGGACGAAACTTTCATGCGGGGAAAGGGGGTCTACGACCGGGCGCGCTTCAGCCGGATCTACGCTGGCCTGCAAGAGCGCGGCATCCAGGTTCTGCCGATTTCCGGGGATCAGTATGCCCAAATCGCCAGCTTCTTCCCGATGGCTGACCAGCTGACGATTGCCTCATTCAACGGCTCCCTGGTTCATGACCGCGGCAAGCTGGTCAAGGGCAGCTTTTTGCCGGAAGCTGACATCCAAGGGGCCTTGCGGGCACTGAAGGACAATCATTTGGAAAAAGCCGTGATGCTGGCTGGGGAGCACTACTGCTACTTTAGAGAGGACACGACGCAGGACTTCCATGACCACATGGACTTCTACTTCTCCAAGTTCAAGGTCCTGCCCACCTTTTGGCCGCTGCCGGAGCAGCGGGTCGCGGAAATCTGCCTGCGGCCGCCCAAGGAGCAGCTCGCGGAAGCTGCCGCAATTCTGACCGCGGCTTGTCCTGACCTGCAGGTCTTCGTTTCAGGCGTAGGCTCAATCGACCTTCTGCTTCCAGGCGTCTCCAAAGGCCGCACCTTGAAGTGGCTGGCCGGAAAGCGCGGCATCAAGGCCAGCGAGATCATGGCCTTTGGCGACGGGCTGAACGACGTGGAAATGCTGAAGTTTGCCGGCCAGTCCTACGCGATGCAGAACGCCAGCGACCAAGTAAAATCCGCGGCCAAGCACGTGACCCGCTATGACTACCGCCACGACGGGGTTCTGGACGTGATCGAGCGCGAAGTCTTGAATAAATAAAAAAAGAAGCTGGCCCTTGGCCGGCTTCTTTTTGACTTGTTACATATGGTGCTTGGACATCCGCTCTTCAAAGATCAGGTTGATCAAGGTCCGCATCTTGTCGACCGCATCTTGGCTTGGCTCCCCCTTGAACTCATTGTAGAGGTCAGGAAATTCACGGGCCAAAAGCTGGCAGGTCTTGCCCATCGCGTGCTTTCTGATGAAGACGGGGATGCGCTTGAGGTATTCCGGCTTGACCAGGGCCGTGATCCGCTTATTGGCTTCTGGATCAGTCGCGGCAGCGTCCCGCTTGACTACTTGCGGCTGGTCGGCGTCGGTAACCAGGCCCTGCTTGACGTGCTCGGCCATGACTGAGGCAAAGCTGCTCTTAATCAAGACCTGCAAGGCTGCCTGCTCGTCTGCCTGGGCTTGGTCGCTCAAGCCCCGCTGCAGCTCTTCAGGATGCTGCTTTTCCAGCAGGAGCAAGAGGTTGAACAGGGCGTGGTGCTCGCGCTCGCTCGGAATCTTGCGCGTGACCTCTTCTGGCACCAGGGCTTTGAACTTGTTGTAGGCGTAATTTCTATCCATAATTAAATTCCTCGATCTAGTTGCAATCAGCAAAAATATTAAGTTGATTTTACCGCAAGATGGCGTTGGTTATAATTTTTTTGCCTGAAAAGCTGGCCATGCGGTTGGCTTTGACTATAATCAGAAGCAGGATTAATGGGAGCTGTTATTCAAAAATATTCAAAAATACTGTGTTAATGGAGGAGACGATTAACGAGATGACTATTCCAGTATTTTACTCAATCAGTGACGACTTCACGCCATACGCTGCCGTTTCTTTGAACTCCTTGGCCAAGTTCGTGAGCCCCGACCGGGACTACACCGTCACTTTTTTGCACCAAGGCTTGTCCAAAGAGCATGAAGCGGCCTTAAAGGCCTATGAAAAGGCCAACTTGCACGTGGAATTCTACGAAATGGATGACAAGATGCTTGCCCCAATTCAGGACCGGAAGGAAAACTTCCTGCGCGGGGACTTCTTCACTATGTCCATTTTTTACCGCCTGTTCATTCCGGACCTGTTCCCGCAATATGACAAGGCAGTCTACATCGACAGCGACACGGTGCTCAATGACGACATTGCCAAGCTCTACGAGACTGACTTAGGCGATAATCTGCTTGGCGCGTCCAACGACACGTCAATCCAATTCGTTGAAAAAATGGTCCGCTACATCAAGGAAGTGCTGACCTTGGATACCAAGAAGTACATCAACTCGGGGATGCTGGTGATGAATGCCAAGGCCTTCCGGGAGGAAAAGTTCCTGGACAAGTTCTTCTACCTGCTGGGCAAGTACCACTTTGACTGCATTGCTCCTGACCAGGACTACCTGAACGAAATCTGCTCCGGCAGAATCAAGTACGTCGATCCTAAGTGGGATGCAATGCCCAACGACAATACCCCGGAGAACCCGCACCCATCCTTGATCCACTACAACCTCTTCTTCAAGCCATGGCACTTCTCAGGCATCCAGTACGAAGACTACTTCTGGAAGAATGCCAAGGAAACGGTCTTTTATGACCAATTGCAGGCTGAGCTGCAAAATACCAGCGATGACCAAAGAGACGTGGAGCTGCACAAGCTGGACCGCATGCTGGAAAAGCTGGACACCACCCTGCTGGATCCGCACAACTGGGCCAGAGTGAAGGAAGCGGAAAAGGTTACCCTGTAAAAAGCGAACTTTCTTTTGCCGATTTAGGGGTTAGTAAAGTTTTTTAACGATTTTTGAAGGCTGCAAGGCAACTATTTAGGCGCTTGCGGCCTTTTTTGCGTGCGGATCTGTTAAAATACGGATGGAGTAGAATGTGTTGCCAAGCAGCATAACGACTTGTGAGAGTAAAATGTGATGTGTTAGAAAAAATGCGGGGGAACGCGATGAGCAAAAAAACGACTGAAGCGCTGGCAGAATTCCAGCGTGCCTATTTTGAGAAGGGGCGAGCGCCGGCTGAGCAGGTCATCGACCTTTTAGATTTGATCAAGAAGGACCTTGGCCTGGAGATGGTCTACGTTTGCACCAACTCGGCGGCGACGCGCCACTTCCTGTATGAGTACTGCTCCCATGGGCCGGGCTATAAGGCCATGCACTACAATCTGCTCTTGGAGGACCAGGACCACTTTGCCTTGCTGAACGACTGCTTCCGCCAGGCCAATCCGGCAATCTTGACGCGGAAGGAGTCAGACCATACCTTGGCCCTGGCGGCTGGCAACCTGTCTTATGCCTGGATGACGGACCAGATTTTTGCCGGCTTCATCAGCTTCCAAGGCAAAGACGGCTCCTGGACCCTGGCAGATCTTGAAGCCATTAAGGGCCTGGCTGAGGTCCTCTGGCCCCTGGTCAGGGAGAACCAGCTGCAAGAAGAGGTCAATTTCAAGGAGCTGTTTGAAGACGATGGCAGCCTGGCCTGGGTCTATCCCAAACTGGGCCTGATTACTTTTTCAGCAGAGCTGCGCCGGCGCTATGACTTGAGCGACTACTACCGCTATGACACGGTGGATGAGTTTGCTCAGAACTTCGTGGCCTATGGGGACACCAACCGCTTCGTGGCCAAGTACCGCGAATGCCTGCAAGGGGGGAGGACTTCCGTCACCGTCCATGGCTTCAACCTGCGCGACCAGTTCAAGGTCGACATGTTCGTCAACCGCCGCGATGAAAAGGGCGAGCCGGAGCAGGTCGTGGGCTTGATCCATAAGCTGGAGCTGACGGAAGCACAAAACCGCGAGCGCGACAAGCGCCTGCTGGCCTACAACAACTTCAAGCAGGCCATCAGCAAGGATGACCTTTTTGAATTGTTGGTTGATTTTGACAAAAATGAGCTGACTATCTTCAAGTACCCGGTGTCCTGGCAGAAAATTCTGGGGCAGGATGGCCACTATGACCAGTTCCACGCGGCTTTTGCCGAAAGCTTCGTGCCCGCGGCCAACCGCTACCACTTCTTGTACGTCTTGGACCGGCGACACTTGCAGCAGCGCCTGTCCATCCAGCAGAGCATGTTCATGACGACCCATGTCCAGCTGGACGGGGGCGAGCGGCTCCTGGAAATTGAAGCCATCCGCGGAACGACCGGCGAGCACCAGGTGCCAAAGACGGCGGTCCTGATCGCCAAAGACATCAGCAACAAGCGGGTTCTGCGCTATGACCAGCTGACGGGACTGTTGAACATGCACAACTTTTTGCTGGAGACGGAAGCCGTCCAAAGCGAGCAGCCAGCAGTCGCCGGCCATTTGCTGGCCCTGAATATTGACAAGTTCAAGCTCTACAACATCCAAAACGGCCTGCAGGCCGGGGATGGCTGCCTGCTGGAAATTGCCGCCATTATCAAGGACGTCTATCCGCATGCTTTGACGGCTCGCTTCAGCGCTGACAACTTTTATATCTATGACACTGATCCAAAGGGCTGGCAAGAGCGGATCTTGCTTCTGCAAGAGCACCTGCGCCAGTCAGAGTACGCCTCCAGCCTGCGCGTCAGAGTCGGGGTGTACGAATACGTTGACCAAGTCAGCGCTGAAGTTGCCTGCGACCGGGCCAAGCTGGCCTGCGACTGTCTGAAGACGGATCCGCAGGCGCGCTGGTACATTTACACGGATGACCTGCAGAAATCCGAAGAGCTCAAGCAGTACTTGATCAACAACCTGGATGAGGCAATCGAAAAGAAGCATCTGGAGGTCTACTATCAGCCAGTCATCCGGGCCTTGACGCGCCGCTTGTGCAGCGCTGAAGCCCTGATCCGCTGGAATGACCCGGTCAAAGGCTTCCTGTCGCCAGGGCAGTTTATTCCGCTTTTTGAAGAGATGAACCTGTCCTACAAGGTGGACCGCTACGTCATTGAAGAGGTCACGGCCATGCTGCGGGCCCGCCTGGACAAGCAGCTCCCGGTCGTGCCGGTGTCAATCAATTTGTCCAGAGCCGACTTTCAGATGATGGACCCCTTGCAGGTGCTCAACCGCGCGGTTGAAAAGCAGCGCCTGCCTAAGCGGCTGATCCATGTTGAGATTACGGAAAGTGCCCTGGCCAAAGACGTGCAGCGGCTCAAGCAGGCCATCCATGACTTCCGCCAGGCCGGCTACCAGGTCTGGATGGATGATTTTGGCAGCGGCTATTCCAGCTTGAACTATTTGAAAAATTTTGAATTTGACGAAATCAAGTTGGACATGGTCTTCATGAGCGACTTTGATGAAGCCTCAAAGAAGATCCTGGCTTCCTGCGTCAAGATGAGCAAGAGCCTGGGGATTCACACCCTGGCCGAAGGGGTTGAGACCAAGGAACAGTTTGACTTTCTCCGGGAAATCGGCTGCGAGCGGATCCAGGGCTACTACTTCAGCCAGCCGCTGCCGCTTGATGAGCTGACCTGGCTGCTTGAAAAAGAGGGGATCGAGATTGAAGACGGCGACCAAGACCAGTTCTACCAGCAGGTTGGCTTGACCGACGTGATCAGCGATCGGCCGGTCAGTCTGATTTTGGACGATGGCGAGTCATTCAAGACCGTCTACATGAACCAGCTGTACAAGCGCGAGCTGGAGGAATCCGGCAAGAACATCCATCAGATCTCCGACGACTTGGCCAACGCGCCTGAATCAAGCATCGGCCTGGAGATGCGGGCTTTGGCTGACCGCGCGGGCAAAGGAAACAGCGAGCAGAGCGAATACCTGGCTGACGTCCGCCACAATGGCCAATACATCAGACTGTCCGTGACCAGCATCGCGCAGCTGCGCAACTGGCAGATGCTGCTGGTCAATGCCAGCGACATTACCTTCCAAGGAAATGTGCAAATGCCAAAATAAAACAGCAAGATTCCAAAGACCGGTTTCCAAGCGGAAACTGGTCTTTTTGCGTCAAATAAGCGAAAAAGTAAAAAAATTTCACCAAAACATGCACCAAAAATCAGCAAATCACGAACGAAAAAATCAAGTCCGCGGATTTGAGGGGAAAATAATCTGTGAAAAAAACACTAACTCCCATTCCCTCCAAAACAACGCAATCTCGCGTTTCTTATTTAAAGCGAATGAAATTTAAAATTTGACTTAAAAGCAAAATGCAGGTAAAGTATTATTTGTTCCCGCGGGAAAGCCGAAGCGCTT
>NZ_JAOQBX010000023.1:0-3393 GCF_044902225.1 Lactobacillus sp. 23-2
CATCGATCTCGCGAATGAAGCGCGAGATTGTAGAGTCGCTGTAAATCTTGTTCTGCGGTGTCATCAATGGGTGGTTGTACGCATAATCCGGGAAGTGCTGAGCCACGTTGCTTTCTGCGATAACTGAGTAAGCGGCGAGATCAAGAAGCAGCCCTTTTCCCCGGTCATCCCAACGCTTCAAGTGTTCAGCCAGCTTGTAGTCTTCGATGATTCTTCTGACTACGGAGAAGGCACCAATTCGGATACAGCTGCTTCTGGATTCATTGACTGGTTCAGCCGCCGTTCCTTCGGCAGGAATCTCAACGTCAGGGAAGAACTTTTCGAAGTTAGGGTTAGGAAACATCATTCCCGGATGATCTGGATCAGCTTTCCCGATGGTCGTTCTTCTGGCAACGTTGTATTTCTTCTCGGGAAGGTACTCTCTAGCATAAGTGTATTCGATGTAGGTAGTCTTACCCCGTTTATTTCTGGAAATTTTACCAGTGTTCTTAGGAATATTAACCAGGCAGTTGTAGTACATGATGGCCTCCTTTATTGAGTATGATATCATACTCAAATTATAACATAGAAAAGCACATCAATGCAAGCAAAGATGTGCTAAAAATGTAGTATTTTTGCGGGTTTAGGGCAGTTTCTCAGAGGACTTGAGTTTGATTGCTTTGGGAAATTAACATTAATGTCGTAGTCAAGTTTTGCATCCCAGGCCACAACGTGTTCGTTATCAATTGAGATCGGCTTATCGCTGGTTACGGTCAGTTCAACCAAGTCACCAAAGGCGTTAACCAGCATGTCGCCTTCACCTTCAGTCTGCATTACGTAGAAACCACCGGTTCCCCCAAAGGCTGCCTTATTGAAACTTTGACTCTTCATCTTATAGCTGACGCTGTCGTCACTTGCCAGAAAGGCGCCGGTGTTCAAGCAATACTGCTGCTTGCCAACAGACAATTTCTCGATCTTGCCAGGAATTGCTGGTGCAACCCCAATTTGTCCGCCGTCCGCATCACCAGTTGCCTGGGTGATAAACATGCTTTCACCACTAGTCAAGCTCCGGCCAATCGCGCCGAGCAAACCGCTCAGGCCCTTCTTGCTGGAGTTCATCTTCCCGGCGATGGTGACGCCTTTCATGTATACCATGGCGCCGTTTTCGACTTTAATGCTTTCACCCTTATCGAGGGTTACAGTAGCTAATGGGCAAGTATTCCCGCCGCTTAATTCGTATTTCATGATGTCCCTCTTCTTTTCTATTTCCTTAGAAAAATCTGATATATTTTAAAAGCGCTTTCTTGCCTATATTATAGCAAAAAAGCGTTTTCTCCAGCAAAAGGAATTTCCGTTAAAAAGCAAAAAAATTAGACTGGATTCTTCTTTGATGGACTAGCTTACTGGTCCAGTTGGTTAAAATCTGGTTCAAAGTAGTCCAGCAAGGTAAACTGCCCGTCTTCATACTTCAGCTTAAGAATGGTGCAGTTCTTCATCCCGTGCGGCAACGGCTGCTCGTAGTAACGCAAGAAACAAGCCATGGCACCGCCGTGCGATACTGCCAAAACTTACTGGTGATCTGCCTGCTCCATGACTTGGCTCAAGGTCTTAGCCATTATCCCCCAACTTCCTCTTGGTCTTCCCGCCATATTTGACGGAAAAATCATTGTAAGGCAGCGGTGGGTTTAAGAATCCAGCGCTTCAAAGCGGCCAAAATTCCATTCCTTGATCCCCTTGAGCCTGGTATAAGGCGGCTTGCCGCCGGTAACTAGTTCCAAGGTGTCGCATGCTCGCTCGTGCTTGAATCGCAGTGGTCCAGCTTGATGTCGTTGTCTGTAAAGTAGCGTCCAGCGATCTTGGCCTGATTGATCCCCAATTGAGTTAAAAGTGAGTCGCACCAGCCCTGGATCTTGTGTTCAAGGTTGAATAAGGTTTGTCCGTGCCGCATGAGATACAATATTTTTTCCATCTAAGTTTGTCCCTTTTTACATTTTTATAGCGCTTTTAGATAAAATTATGGTATTTTTCGAAAGCCAATGGAAAATTACTTGGGAGTCAAAGGTAAGCGCCCAATAGCGCGGTATATTAAAATCCCATCCTAGGATGGGGTTAATCAGTTTATGGGACTTTACTTACAGTGGAGCTGTACATTTTCAGACCATGGTAAGTAGGCTTCCAGACGTTGATTATCTAATAAGGACGGCTCATTGGGCAACTTGTCTAGAAGCTTACGCTTCATCGTCGCCACTAAGTCAGGGCCACCCAAGGAATAATCAGACCGGACAAAGTGGATTCGCGGGAATGGGTTGACCCCAAAGCCGGTAACCATCTTCCACTCCTGAACAACATAATCAGTCATCCAGTTGGTCGTCTTTACCGCTTCAGTCATAAAGTAGTCGACAAAGTTATAGTCTGGATACTTGTAATAGAGGTCCAGTGGTCTTCTCAAGGACACCACAGCTATCATGTTCTTCAAACAGATTTCTAAGTCAAATGCGGCAGATCAATACCACTTTGACATCAATTCGGCTTCTTTCTGCTGGCAAAGCCCTTATAATTTTGATAAAAGAAAAAATTTTGGCATCTTTTCGTGTATTACTTATTGAAGGGGAAAATTCCCTTCTAGAATGGAGGAAAAATGTCAAAATCAACCCTAACAGTCCGTGGCAGCAAGGATATCGTTCAAAAGGTCATGCTGGACAAGAACGAGATCTTTGCTGACGTGTTGAACGGCTTTATCTTTAATGGCGAGCAGGTCATCAAGCCGGACATGCTGGCGGATACGAACACGACCAGCTACTACAAGGCCAACGGAGAAATTCATGGCCAGGACCGGGACGTGGCCAAATTGCTGACAATTGGCGATAAGAAGGTCGTCATCTTGCTGGTCGGAATTGAGAACCAGACCAGGCCGGACAAGCATATGCCGGCGCGGGTGATGAACTATGATGCCGCGGCCTACCGCTACCAGCTCACCAAGAGCAAAACGCTCTACCCCGTGCTTACGCTGGTGGTATACTACGGGAAAGAAGCGTGGAACTACAGCCGGAATTTGCTGGGAAACATTGAGCTGCAGAAGTTGCCCAAGGAAATGCAGCAGCTGATCAGTGATTATGAGATCAAGGCCTTTTACCGGATCAGTGACTTGTCAGCACCAGAACTGGATCAGCGGTTCAAGAGCGCCTTCTTCTGTCTGGCGGAATACTTCATCCAGACCAATGCTGGTGAAGAATACCACCCGAGCGCCAAGAAGCTGTCGGTCGAAGATATCATGCTTCTTTTGGATATGATGAATTCCTTGTCAGGCACTCATGCTTATGACGAGTTAATCAGACAATTAGAAGAAAAAGATAAGAACGAGGTGACTACCATGACTGAAGTACTGCCACAATTTATTCAGGTCAAGATTGACCG
>NZ_JAOQBX010000023.1:3493-27213 GCF_044902225.1 Lactobacillus sp. 23-2
CTAAACACTACCAATCTAACTCCGGACAAAGCTATGGACCTCCTGGGCATCCCCGCAGCAGACCGGCCTATGTACAAGGAACTGCTCAAGAACAAGTAAGCAGCAAAGCAAACAAAATCTGAAGTACCCCGCAATTGTTTGACATAGACGTCTAACGATTGTGGGGTATTTTTATGATCATATATTCATCTAGAACTCAAAATAATCGCCCAAAAAGCGGATATGTCAACTGGCAGAATGCTTTGAGTAGCAGTTTATGAGAAATCAGCAATCAGCTCCCCTGTTGACTTTTGATAGTCGTTAAGCCCTAATGACGGTCTTCCCATCAGCAAGAAATACTTGTTCCAGACCAAATTCGATAGTAAACTGAACAGTGAAAAGTGTATATAGTCAGAATAAATAGAACAGAGGCAGAAAAATGCGTTTCAACAAAATCATGACGGCCTTGGCCGCAACAGGCATGATGCTCTCATTTACCACGCCAGTTCATGCTGCTAAAGCCAAGTACAAGATCGTTACCCACAAGCAGACCAAATACTACCCGCACTCAAAGATCAGATTCTACTTTCAGCAGCCAGTTCTGCAAGGAAAGTCGGCCGCGGTAAAGAAGATCAACAAATCATTAGCCAACCACTACAAGAAAGATCTGAAGTCCTATAAAAAATACGGATATGAGGAGGCCAAAGACGTGTCCAGTTGGTACCCAAACTATAATAAAGCAGCGGCTTACGGGCTGGATGAATACACTGGTACCCATGTATACAATGGCAAGAAGTACTTCTCAGCCGGCTATCACAGAGTTGACGCAGCCTACCAAGCCGCACATGAATGGGCGGAAGCTGGAACTTATTCTCTCAAGACTGGCAAGAAGCTGAAGTTAACTGATCTGATAAAGGGCAGCAAGAAAACCGTTGCAAAGAAAATTTACAAGGCTCAAGATAAAGACAACAAGAGCACTCTAAAAGGTCTGAGCCTGAATCCAAACAAGATGGAATTCATTGTTAAAGGGAACAAGATCTACATCACTCGTCATTCCGTATTGTTTTGCTACGGTGGCTATACCTTCCTGAATCCAGTTAAGATCGACAAATAAGATTGCAAAGAATACTTAGTCCGCATGGCTAAGTATTTTTTGCATACTAATCATTGGACTTTTCCATCCCCAGCACAAATAAGACCCCCGAAGCAATTTCGAGGGTCTTATTTGTTTCACCTTTACTTGTCTAAATGCCCGGCAAACCAGTTGGAAATTTCCCGCAGCCGGCGCAGGCGGTTCTCTGGCCGCCCGCTTCTAGACAATTCATGATTTTCGCCATGAAAGACCGTCATTCTGGCTTCCACTCCATTTGACAACAAGGCATGGAACATCTGCATCCCCTCGGCCATCGGGCACCGGTAGTCCTCATCCGAGTTCAAGAACAAAGTTGGCGTGGTCACGTACTTCGCGTACTTGAGCGGTGAGTGGAACAAAACCTTGGCTGGATCGTCATCTTCCGTTGCCCCAACCTGGTCCACGCAAAACTCTGGTGAAATGTCAGACAGATGCTCAAAGCTGAGCCAGTTGGCGATCGATCTTTGCGATGCCGCGGCCTTGAAGCGGTCGGTGTGCCCAATCACCCAGTTGGTCATAAAGCCGCCGTATGACCCGCCAGTGATGCCCATCCGGGTCTGGTCAATGTCTGGATACTTGACTAAAACCGCGTCAGTAAACTTCATCAAGTCGTCGTAGTCAACCGTCCCATAGCGCCCGCGCAGGTCGCCGTACTTGTTGCCCTGCCCGTTTGACCCGTGAATGTTGCAGAAGAAGACGAAGTAGCCGGCCCCGGCCCAAACCTGCATCTCGTGGAAGAAGATCTTGCTGTAGACGGCTCTAGGTCCGCCGTGGACGTCCAAGATTGCGGGGTACTTTTTCCCAGGCTCGTAATCTTTTGGCAAAAGGACCCACCCATGCTGGACGCCGTCTTCGCTTGACTCATATTCTATTTCGTTGACCTTGGCCACGTACTTGCCCGTCACTGCCGCGTCGTTGTAGCTGGAAACTTTTTCCGCATGGCCATTTTTGACATGGTAGAATTCCAAGAGCTCATTGGCAAAAGCAGCCTCCAGGTAGAACTCGTCTTCGCCCACCATCCGGAAGCCCTTGATCAAGCCGTCCGTTGCAAAAAACGGCTTAACTTCCTGACCGTCAAAGACGTACAGTTCATCGTGATCTGTCAGGGTCGTCACGAAGTAGAACTTGTCCCCGTAAACGTCGCTGGCATTGCCGCCAATGACGCTGCAGTCCCCGGCGATCGCGCTTTGGGCCGTGCCGTCCCAGTGGGCAGCCAGCTCCAGGCCATGATCAGTCAAGCGGTAGAACTCTGGGTTCTCGTTCAAGCCGGTCACCTGATGGCAGTTGGCCAGCACGTAGGTCTGGCCCTTTAAGGCAAAAATTGCCGATACTTCAACCTGGCCGGCGGGAACCAGTTCCTTGACTTTTTGCGTTGCCGGGTCAAGTTCGTAGATCCCTCCGTCAAATGGCCGCCGGGTCTTGTAGCTGACCCCGACGACGTAGATTTTTTCCCCGCAGACGAAGAAGTCCATGACGGTAAAGTTTGGATCGTCGGCAAACAGGCGGGTCAAGCCGCCCTTCTCCAGGTCCCACAGGTAGAGGCGGTCGCGCAGCTTGTTGATGTAGCCCTGGCCGTTGAAGTAAAACGGCAACTCGTCCATCACTTGATAGCCGTCATGGCTCTTCTCCGCCAAATCCGCCCGTCTGGACAAGAGCAGGTAGCGCTCGCCCACGCTGCCCGCGACCTGGTAGCCATTTTTTGGCAAAAGGGCCAGCTTGACTGGCGCTGCCTGGTCCAGGCCCTGCTGGTAGAGCAAGGTCTTGCCCTTGACCGCGGAACTCGCGTAGTAGACTTGGTGCCCGACCAAGGCAAAGCTCTTTTCTTCGCCCAAAGTCGTCAGCCGCTTGAGCGCGCCGTCTTGGTAAAGGTCTAGATAGTTCCAGTAGCCGCTCCCATCAGCCTTGGCCTGATTTCTGGCGAAAACCGCCGTCTTCCCCGAAACCCTCAGGTTCCCTAAGCTTACAATGTTGTACAAATCTTCTGCTTTGACTGCTTGCATTCCTGATACCTCCTGCTGTTTTTTATTTCATTATACCAATCTTAAGCGGTTAAGCTGATTTTAATTTTAAAGCAAAAAATCCGCATGCGGCTTCTGTCTGGTTAATTTTGCCAATTAAGCCTATAATTAAGGTAACCGTTTACAATAAAGGAGAAAAATTATGACGCTTAATCCAGCAGTTATCCAAGCAGTTGAGCAGATGCGCGCGAGCTCCAAGCAGCACGATGATTTGCGCGATGCTGATCTGCCAACAGAAATTCCAGAAGTTGAAAGAATCAATGACTTAAGCTACGGGCCTGACCCTAAGTGGCACCTTTTGGACATCTACCTGCCTAAGAAGCGGCAAGGCAAGGTGCCCGTCATCATCGGCATCCACGGCGGCGGCTGGGTCTACGGGACTAAGGAAACCTACCAATTCTACGGAATGGGCCTAGCCAAGGAAGGCTTTGCCTTTGTCAACTTCAACTACCGTCTGGCTCCAGACGTCCAGTTTCCTAGCGAATTAGACGACGTGAACCGCCTGATGCACTGGGTGGGCGAGCACGGGGCTGAATATGACCTGGACACCGACAACGTCTTCTTCGTCGGCGACTCAGCCGGCGGGCAGATGGAAGAACAGTACCTGGCTATTTTGACCAACGGCAAGTTCCGCCAGCTTTTTGGCTACGACTTGCCAAAATTGACGGTCAGAGCCGCGGCTTTAAACTGCGGAGCCTACTTCATGCTGACCCCAGGCTTTACGGATGACGTTCCAGGTGCCTACTTTACCCCAGAGGCCGTTGCCGGCAAGAAAGAGCTCTTGAACACGGAAGAATATCTGACCAAGGACTTGCCGCCGCTGTTCATCATGACGGCCAACCAGGACTTCTTGCATGACAGCGCCGTTCGCCTTGACGGCTACCTTTTGGCCAAGAAGATCCCGCATGAACTTCATATCTACGGCGATCCAGACCACCCACGCGGCCACGTCTTCCACTGCAACCAAAGAGACGACCTGGCCAAGCAGTGCAACCTGGATGAACTGAATTTCTTTAGAAAGTACATAAACAAGTAAACATAAACCTCCGCCATGGCGGAGGGCTTTTGTTTTTTGAGAATCGGACTAGTTGGGCACTTTTCGGGAGCTAAACTACCCAACTGGGCCAAAATCCACGACATCCCGCTCCCGCCCCCCACCTCAATCGACATCCGAGCGCAACTGTACATGCCCAACACAAAAAAGACTGCGTTATCTCGCGCAAAAGCGAGGTAATGCAGTCTTTTTATAATTTTTCTTCAAATCTTCAAACCAAGTGGCAAAGCAAGCTTAATCTGCCTCTTCCCCCCGGGGACCAAGGATCACGTAGTAGATCTTGCCGAAGTAAGGGCTTTTGACCATATGAGCCACAGCATGCATCTTCAGACGCCGATGCGTCTTTCTGGTGATCACGTGATAGTCCAGCGTGGCCCGGCCCTCATCCCCGTCGCCAATCTGGGCGTTGCGGCTGGCAATCGTCCGCTCATAGTCCTCCGGCGAAAGCATCCCCTTGAACGAGCGGCCGACGAACTTGATGAATTCTTCCATATTGTCGCATTCAAGCAAATTCAGCAGCTCTTTATTGGCAAAAAGAATCTTTTCATCTTCCTGCCGGTAAATAAAGAAGGCGCCGGGCAGGTTGACGGCCAGATCACGCAAGTTGAAGCCCAACTGCGAGCGGCCCTCTTTAAGCATATTCTCGCTATAGGCCGCCATGGTTCCCTTGCCGGTCGACTTGACCGTGTACAGGGCCATGTCCGCCCGGTTGAGCAGCTCCTCCCGGCTCTTGCCCTGCTCAGGGTAGGCAGCAAAGCCCAGAGAAACCGTATATGGGTACTTTTTGCCATTATGGACAAAAGTCAATTCATGCCGGTAGAGCTTTTGAAAAATGGCCCGCCCTTCCGTCAGGGTCGTGTCCGGCAGCAAGACCGCGAACTCGTCGCCCCCGTTGCGGCAGACCAGGCCTTGGCCGCCAAAATCGGCCCGCAATACCTGGGCAACGGCTTTTAGGGCCTCATCCCCGGCTTCATGGCCATAGAGGTCGTTAATGTACTTGAAGTCGTCAATGTCAATAATGGCCCCAACGGCCGGTTCACTTGGGTGACCCTCTAGATGCTTGCTGGCATCCCGGTCAAAAGCCTGCCGGCTCATCAAGCCCGTTAGGTAGTCCGTATTGACCAGCTTGGCCAGGTTCTTTCCCCGCTCTATGTAGTTTAAGAGCAGACAGGCCAGCAGACTGTTGACGACCGCTATCGTGAAGCCCAAGGCCAGCCCGACTTTGATCTGCCCTGGCATGGTGTCCGCGTCCTTGCGGCAGGTCTCCAGCTTCCAGCTGCATCCCCCTAATTTGAAGGTCACGCTGGCCTGGGCCGGCTTTTGCCCCATAGTGGAGTTCATCTGCTGAAAGTCACCACCAGTCACGTAGGTCTTTGACAGCCGGTAGTAGTAGCTCAAGCTGTCCAAGTTATTAAAAGTCTTCTTAAAAAGCCTGCTCTGCTGAACGATGACCACCGTGTAGCCCCAAAAATGCCCCTTGATGAAAATCGGCTTGCAAATCAGAATGCCTTTGCCAATATTCTTCAATTTCGCTGGACCAATAATCCCGGTCAGCCGCTTTCTCCGGCAATAGTTCAAGGCTTTATCAGCTTGGCTGCCCTTCTGCAGGTTTAAGGGCACTTGCTCTGTCTTGCCCCGGCGTACCCTGACTGTCTGCCCCTGATAGATCAGCTGCATGGAATGAATATTGGGGTACTTCTTGATCATGTAGCGGGCAGTTTTGGCAAATCTGTCAACTACCCCGCTGTTGCCAACTACTCCCGCGTCAATGGCTTCTGCCACGTTGACCCCATCTTCCAGTTCTCTCTTAAAATAGTCACAAACAATCTGGGCATTCAGCTCGGCCTTGGCCCGGTGGCGCTGGTCGATGCTGGCCCATTCCCGCTTGCAAAAAATGCCAGTGCCCGCCAGGCTGACCGCAAAGACCAGCAAGACGATCCCTAGCCGCTTCCACTCTTTCTTCATCATACCAAATTTCCAATCAACTATAATTTTCCTGTATATAGTCATTATATTGCACTCGAATCATGTCTGACAAACTATTTTGCTCTTTTGATTATTAGATTAAACCGATTAATTGATCTTAAGCAATAAAAAGGACAGCTTCATGCGGAAGCTGCCCTTCTGTTACCGAAGTTATATAAGTTAGTGAGAGAAAAAATCGTGGCGATTTTGAAAATAAATGCTATTTATTGAGGTATTTTCTATTAAAAAACAGTCGCTTTATTTTATAATTTCAGTTTGATATTAGCACAATTTAGTCGCTTTTTACATTGACTAAACTAAAAAGGCTGCATCAACGTATATGCGTTGATGCAGCCTTTTCGGCTTTCACCGGTAAATTTTCCATTCTTTAGTTGGCTGGGAAGTAGTCTTGCAACTGGTCGATGTGGTGCTTCAGCTTCTTGACGGCCTTAGCCTCAATCTGCCGCACCCGTTCCCGGGTAACCCCGAGCTGCCGGCCAACTTCTTCCAAAGTATGCGGCTCATCGTTCTCCAGCCCGAAGCGCAGGCGCAAAACCGTTGCTTCCCGGTCAGTCAAATATTCGCCCATCATCCCTGAAAGCTGGTCCTTCAGCATTTCGAAGGCCGTAAATTCTTCCGGGTTGACCGCCTTGTTGTCTTCCAAAAGGTCCCCCAATTGTGAGTCCCCTTCTTCGCCAACCGGCTTGTCCAGCGAATCGGTCTCCTGGTTCTTAGCGACCGTGATGATTTCGTGGACCTTGGCCACTGGCTCGTTCATTTCCGCGGCCAATTCCTCTGGCTTGGCGTCCCGGTCCAGGTCCTGCTGCAGAGTCCGCTGGATCCGGTTCATCTTGTTGATGCTTTCAACGACGTGCACCGGAATTCTGATCATCCGGTCCTGGTCAGCCAAGGCCCGGGTAATGGCCTGGCGAATCCACCAGGTCGCGTAGGTTGAGAACTTGAAGCCCTTGGAGTAGTCGAACTTGTCGACTGCCTTCATCAAGCCGATGTTGCCTTCCTGGATCAAGTCCAAAATCCCCATCTTGCCGTTGTGCTTGGCATAGCGCTTGGCAATGGAGACCACCAGCCGCAGGTTGGCCGCCGCCAGCTCATCCTTGGCGGATTCATCCCCCGCCTCGATCCGCTTGGCTACGGCCACTTCTTCGTCTCTGGACAAAAGCGGCACCTTGCCGATCTCTTTCAGGTACATCCGCACTGAGTCGTAGACCCGCTCGCTTTCGCTTGAAGCCTGGGCCTTTTCAGCCGCTTCGGCCTGCTCGGCCGCTTCCTGCACCTGCAAAGAGAGACTGGAAGGCTCGCCCTTTTCATCGACGATGCTGATGCCGCTGTCCTCGAACTTGTTGACCAGCTCGGCCACCTCATCCTTGCTGAGCTCATAAGGCACGACCAAGCGTGCCTTAAAGTCGTTCTCGCTGATCTGGCCGCTCTTTTTCACGCCCGAAATTACCAGCTTGACTGCCTTCTGCAGTGGAAAATCATTTACGTTAGAAGCATTTCTTTCTGCCATTCAATCCGCCCTGTTCATCTAACTTTTTCATTCGTCTATTCCAAAAAGTCCCGCAATTGGTTGCTCCGACTTGGGTGACGCAACTTTCTTAACGCCTTGGCTTCAATCTGCCGGATCCGCTCGCGCGTGACGCCAAAGACGCGGCCAACTTCCTCCAAAGTCCGAGGGTTGTCGTCGTCTAAGCCAAACCGCAAGCGCAATACGTTCTCCTCACGGTCGGTCAAGGTATCCAAGACCTCAGCCAGCTGGGTCTTCAGCATCTCTGAAGCCGCGTGCTGCTCTGGACTGGTGGCGTCCTTGTCCTCAATGAAGTCGCCCAGGTGGGAATCGTCTTCCTCGCCAATTGGCGTCTCAAGTGAGACTGGCTCTTGCGCGATCTTCAAGATCTCCCGGACCTTCTTGGTCGGCAGGCTCATTTCCGCCCCAATCTCCTCTGGGACCGGATCCCGGCCTAAGTCTTGAAGCAATTGTCTTTGGATTCTGATCAGCTTGTTGATCGTCTCCACCATGTGCACGGGAATTCTAATCGTTCTGGCTTGATCGGCAATCGCCCGCGTGATCGCTTGCCGGATCCACCAAGTGGCATAAGTTGAAAACTTAAAGCCCAAACGGTAGTCAAATTTGTCTACGGCTTTCATCAAGCCCATATTTCCTTCTTGAATCAAGTCGAGGAAGCTCATGCCGCGGCCCACGTAGCGCTTGGCAATGGAGACCACCAGGCGCAGGTTGGCGTTGGTCAATTCGTCCTTGGCTTCCTGGTCGCCGGCTTCAATCCGCTTGGCCAAAGCCACTTCTTCGTCCCCGCTCAAAAGGGCGACGCGGCCAATCTTCTTCAGATACTGACGAACTGGGTCATTCATCCGGCTGCCAGGCGCGGACAAGTGCTCCAGTTCGGCCTTCTCAACATTCTTCTGCTTGTTGAGGGCCAGCTTAGACGGCTCGCCATTTTCGTCAACAATACTGATCCCATTGTCTTCAAATTCCTGGACAAGCTGGTCGACCGCTTTGCCTTCAAGCTGGTAAGGTTCGATCAAACGCGCGGTGAAATCCGTGTCAGTGATTTCCTTGCTCTTCTTGACATCCTTAACAACCAATTTGACCGCGTCAGCTAAGGGCAGCTTTTGGCTAGCCTTGTCTGACGTCTTTGCTTTGTCTGCCATTTAATCGCCTTCACTCTAATATCTAAAACCGATGACTTAATTCTTCTGCCCGATTAATCCAAAAAGTCACGCAGCTGGTTGCTCCGGCTTGGGTGGCGGAGCTTGCGCAAGGCCTTGGCCTCAATCTGGCGAATCCGCTCACGGGTAACGTTGAAGACGCGGCCGACTTCTTCCAAGGTCCGCGTCTTTCCGTCATCCAGGCCAAAACGCAGGCGCAGGACGTTCTCCTCGCGGTCAGTCAAGGTATCCAGCACCTCCGCCAGCTGCTCTTTCAGCATTTCATTGGCCGCGTGCTGCTCGGGACTGGTGGCATCCTTGTCCTCGATGAAGTCGCCCAGATGGGAGTCGTCCTCTTCCCCGATTGGGGTTTCCAAGGAGACTGGCTCTTGGGCAATCTTCAAGATGTCCCGGACCTTCTTGACCGGCAGGTCCATCTCCGCCGCGATCTCTTCCGGCACGGCATCCCGCCCCAGATCCTGGAGGAGCTGGCGCTGGATCCGGATCAGCTTGTTGATGGTTTCCACCATGTGGACTGGAATCCGGATGGTCCGCGCCTGGTCAGCAATCGCCCGGGTAATGGCCTGGCGAATCCACCAAGTCGCGTAGGTCGAGAACTTGAAGCCCAGGCGGTAGTCAAACTTGTCGACCGCCTTCATCAAGCCCATGTTCCCCTCCTGAATCAGGTCCAGGAAATTCATCCCCCGGCCCACGTAGCGCTTGGCAATGGACACGACCAGGCGCAGGTTGGCTTCCGCCAGTTCCTGCTTGGCCTCTTCATCCCCGGCTTCGATCCGCTTGGCCAGGGCAATCTCCTCATCAGCCGTCAGCAGGCTGACGCGGCCGATCTCCTTTAAGTACATCCGGACCGGGTCATTCATCCGCACGCTGCTTGGCGCGGCCAGATTGTCCAGCTCGGCCTTTTCCACGTGCTTCTGCTTGGTCAGGGCCAGCTTGGACGGCTTGCCTGCTTCATCGACGATGCTGATGCCATTGTCTTCAAACTCCTGCACCAGCTGGTCGACCGCCTTGCCTTGGAGGCCATAAGGGGTCAGCAAGCGGGCGGTAAAGTCCTTCTCCGTGATCTGCTTGCTCTTCTTGACGCCCTCGACCACTTGCTTGACTGCCTGGTCCAGGGTCATGTCGTTCTTTGGAACGCTATTTGCTTCTGCCACTTAAGCCCTCCTCTTCTTCTTTCTTCAGCTGCCGCAAGCGCAGGATCTGCTGGGTCAGGGCCAAAAGGGACTGGGAATCCCCCTTGCGCCGGGCCTCTTCGATCTGCTGCTGCAGCTTGCCGATCTCCTCGTCAATCTTGCAGAGGTTGATCGCCGCAACCTGCTCATCAAGCTCGCCGAGAGTAATTTCACCTGGCATTTGTGCCATATCAGTACTAACAATTATACTCTGAAGTTGCTCTGGAACAAAATCTAAGAACCCAGAGAGAGAAATCTTGTCGTGCGTCTCCACGTAGTCCAGCCAAGCCGTGGCGGCCTGCTGGTATTCCGGACTGGGGAAGACGAAGCCGTTCTTCAGCAGGTAGCTTCTGGCCTCATCTGAGCCAATGTAGGCATACAGCAGGCGCTGCTGGGCCTTTTCCGCCTTAGGCGGGATCTGGCTGACCTGGCTTTCAGGCGGCAGGATCTCGGCATAAGGCAGCTGCTCAGGGGGCATTTCGCCCTGCATCTGACTGGTATGCTGCTTGACCCGCCTTTGCCGGCGTCTGGCCCGGGACAGGCTGGCCTTCAAGGCGTCGGTCGAGACGCCAGACTCCTTGCCCAGACGCTGCAGGTAGATGTCTTGTTCGACGGGACTGGCCAGGGAGGCAATTTCCGTCATGGCATCATTCAGGTAGGCCATCTTTTCGCGCTCATTGTTCAGATTGTACTTCTGCTTCAAGCGCAGGAGGTAGAAGTCGGTCGGGCTGATCGCCCCCTTGATCTCTTGCTGGTAGCGCTCAGGCCCGTACTTCTTGACGTATTCGTCCGGGTCCAGCTTCTCAGGCAGGACCACGATCCCCAGGTTGAAATTGCCAGCCTGCTTAAACAGGCCCACGGCCCGCTCAGCCGCGCTGACGCCCGGGGCATCCCCGTCGTAGTTGATCACCACGTTGTTCGTGATCCGCCGGATCATGTAGACCTGGTCCTGGGTCAGGCTGGTCCCCATGGAGGCAATCCCGGACTTGATCCCGGCCTTGTAGGCGGAGACCACGTCCATGTGTCCTTCAAACAGGATCAGGTGTCCCTCTTTTCTGGCCACCTTCTTGGCTTCAGAAAAGTGAAAAAGCAGCTTGGACTTGGTAAAGATGCTGGTTTCGGGACTGTTCAGGTACTTGGGTTCCTTGTCATTGTTCGAGATCCGCCGCCCGGAAAAAGCCACCGGGTGTCCGGTCTCATCCTTCATCGGGAACATCAGCCGGTCTCTGAAGCGGTCAAACAAGCGGCCATCCTGGCTTTGGACGAACAGGCCGCTTTCAGTCAGCTGCTCTTCGCTGTATCCCTTCTCTTTTAAAAAGGTATAGAGGACGTCGCCGTTGCCTGGGGCGTAGCCGATGTCAAAGTGCTTGAGCAGGTCCTCGTCCAGTTCCCGCTCCTTGGCATAGCTGAGCCCGCGCTCCCCGATCCTGGTGGTCATCAGGATTTGGTGGTAAAAGTCCGCCGCGTCCTTGTGCATGCTCACCAGGGGGTTCTGCTGAACAGGCTCATTGTTGTAGGAAGCGGGCATGGGAATGTTGGCCATTTCCGCGACCCGCTCCACGCTCTCGGGAAAAGTCAGCTCTTCCTTCTCCATCATGAACTTGAAGACGTTGCCGCCCCGGTGGCAGCCAAAGCAGTAGAAGAACTGCTTCTGCTGGTTCACGGAAAAAGAAGGGGTCTTTTCTTGATGAAAAGGGCAAAGACCAACATAGTCTTTGCCCCTCTTCTCAAGTGACACGTACTGGCCGATTACGTCTACGATGTCGACGCTGTCCCGAACTTCATTGATAAAATCTTCCGGAATCCTGCCAGCCATTCAATCACCCTTTTGTTCTGCTAAATTTACTTGATAACCAGCTTGCTCAAATCGCCCAGGCGCTTAGCCAGGTCGTTGACTGCGGCCAGCTGGCTCAAGCGGTTGTTCTTGACGCGCTCGTCCTTGGCCATGATCATGTTGACGTCAAAGTAGCGGTCGATTACCGGCTGCAAGGCAACGAAGCCTTCGTACAGGTCAGCGTGGCTCTTGGCGCCTTGCAGGCTCTCAACACCATTATAAAGGTCATTTTCGGATCTGTCCTCAAATAAGCTTTCATCAACGGCGCCGGCTTGGTCGAACTTGGCCTTCTTCAAGATGTTTTCAATTCTGGTCAAGCTTTCAACGACTGGCTTGAAGGCCTCGTCGTCGTGGTGGGTTGCCAAGACCTTGGCGGCAGCCAGGATCTCGCTTGGGTCTTCTTCGCTTGAGGCCAAAACGGCATCGATGACGTCGTATTGGTAGCCGTTCTTTTGCAGGAACTGCTTTACCCGGTCGCGGATGAAGGCAGCCAGCTCGCTTTCTTCCTCGCGGCCCTTTGGCATCTTGGCTGGGGTTTTGCCGTCAAGCAGGTCAACCAGTTCTGGGATGACTTGGTCAAATGGCAATGACCAGCCTTCCTTCAGCAGGATGCGGACGATCCCGTAAGCGTAGCGGCGCAAGGCGTATGGGTCGTTTGATGAAGATGGAATCATGCCGGCACCGAAGAAGGCAATGATAGTGTCCAGCTTGTCGGCAACTGACAAAAGCGCGCCGACCGTCGTTGCTGGCAGGTCGCCTTCAGCCGTGGTTGGCATGTAGTGTTCCTTGATGGCAACGGAGACGTTTTCGTCTTCGCCGGCCAAACGGGCGTAGTGCATCCCCATGACCCCTTGCAGCTCAGCAAATTCGCCGACCATTTGGGTCACCAGGTCAAACTTGTACAGGCCAGCAGCCCGATCAAAGTCAGCCAGCTCTTGCCCGTCAACGCCAAAGCGCTTGGCCAGGTAGTCGCCGATCAGACGGACCCGATCCATCTTTTCAGCCATTGAGCCGATCTTGTCGTGGAAGGAAACGGCGCTCATGCGGTCAACGAAGTGGCTGAGCGGGTACTTGCGGTCTTCATCGTAGAAGAAGACGGCGTCGTCCAAGCGGGCCACCAGAACCTTCTCGTTGCCGGAAACGACGTTCTCCAGGTGTTCCCGGTTGCCGTTGCGGACGGAGATGAAGTGGTTGATCAACTTGCCGTCTTGGTCGTAGACTTCAAAGTATCTTTGGTTGTCCTTCATGGAAGTGATCAGGACTTCATCAGGGATTTCCAGGTACTTCGGGTCAAAGGAGCCAGCAAAAACGGTTGGGTATTCAACCAGGTTGTTGACTTCTTCCAGCAGGCTCTTGTCCAGCTTGATCTGCCAGTTGTTTTCCTTGACCAGGTCGTTGATTTGGGACACGATCATGTCCTTGCGCTCAGCGGCGTCAACGATCACGTATTGGTTGCGCAGGGCTTCGACATAGTCATCAGCATTGGCCAAAACCACGCTGTCGCCCAGGAAGCGGTGACCGGCGGTCTTGCGGCCGGCAGTGATGTCCAGCAGCTTGACTGGCAGTACTTCTGACCCGTAGAGGGCAACCAGCCAGTGAATTGGCCGGACGAATTCAAAGTCGCGGGAGTCCCAGCGCATCTTGGTTGGGAAAGTCATGGCCTTAACGACTTCATCCAGGCCCAAAAGGATGTCCTTGGCGGACTTGCCTTCCTTTTGCACGTGCACGTAGGCGTATTCAACGCCCTTCAGTTCCTGGAAGTAGATGTCGTCGGCGCTCATGCCCTGGCCGCGGGCAAAGCCTTGCGCAGCCTTGGTCCAGTTGCCGTCAGCGTCTTGGGCGATCTTCTTGGCCGGCCCCTTCTTGACTTCGTCAATGTCGGCCTGCTTTTCTGCCAGGTCCTTGACCAGGATGGCCAGGCGGCGTGGGGTTGAGTAGGTGGCAATTTCCTTGTAGCCCAAGCCGTTTTCCTTCAAGAACTTGCCCGTCCGGTCAGCCAGTTGCTTGACTGACTTGCTTACTACGTGGGCTGGCATTTCTTCTACGCCAATTTCAAATAAAAAGTCTTTAGTCATTGCTTGCCTCCGCTTTCTTAGCTTGTGCGCTCTTCAACAATGGGAAGCCGCGCTTTTCGCGTTCTTCCACGAACTTAACGGCAACTTCGTGCGCCATGTTGCGGATCCGGTGCAGGTAGCCGGCCCGTTCGGTGACGGAAACGGCCCCGCGGGCGTCAAGCAAGTTGAAGGTGTGGGAACACTTCAAAATGTAGTCGTAGGCTGGGTGAACCAGGTTCTTGTCCAGCAGGCGCTTGGCGATGCGCTCGTAAGTGTCGAAGAATTTCAAAAGCTGGTCTTGGTCGCTTTCTTCAAAGGCGTACTTGGAGTGCTCGTATTCAGGCTCCTTGAAGATGTCCCGGTAAAGGACCCCGTCGCCCCATTCCAGGTCAAAGACTGAGTTGACGTCTTGGATGTATGAAGCCAGACGCTCAACCCCGTAGGTAATTTCGCCCATGGTTGGCTTGACGTCCAGTTCACCGACCGTCTGGAAGTAGGTAAATTGTGAGACTTCCATCCCGTCCAGCCAGACTTCCCAGCCGACCCCGGCACAGCCCATTGATGGGTTTTCCCAGTTGTCTTCAACGAAGCGGATGTCGTGTTCCAGCGGCTCAATGCCCAGAACCTTCAAGGAATCCAGGTAGTATTGCTGGATTTCCAAAGGCGCTGGCTTGAGCACGACTTGGAATTGGTGGTGCTGGAAAAGCCGGTTTGGGTTTTCGCCATAGCGGCCGTCAGCTGGCCGGCGGGAAGGCTCAACGTAGCAAGCCTTCCAAGGCTCAGGACCAACCGCCCGCAAGAAGGTGTAAGGACTCATCGTCCCGGCGCCCTTGTTTTCATCGTATGAAGGCATGATCATGCAGCCCTTTGAGGCCCAAAACTGTTCCAGTTTGAAGATCATGGTCTGAATGTCTAATTTTTGTGCCATATTATTCCTCCTATGCAAGGCCATAAAAAAAGCCTATGCAATTACAGTTTGCATAGGGACGAAATTCATTATTCGCGGTTCCACCCTAATTCAGAAGGCAATATTCGCCTTCTGCTCTTAATTGACTTGGCTA
Source organism: Lactobacillus sp. 23-2 (assembly GCF_044902225.1). Lineage (NCBI taxonomy): Bacteria > Bacillati > Bacillota > Bacilli > Lactobacillales > Lactobacillaceae > Lactobacillus > Lactobacillus sp. 23-2. The sequence continues at coordinate 18,469 of NZ_JAOQBX010000023.1, forward strand.
GAGGTGCCTTTTCCCGCCGTGTCCTTCCACCTGCCGACACTCGCTGACGCGGTACTTTTCTGAATCCTCATCATCGCCAATACAGGGCTTATTTTACCACAAAGCAGGGCCGCTTTCTATCAAAAATTACAGTGTTTTCAGTTCATCCAGGAACTTTTTCGTGCGCAGGTTCAAATCGACGGTTTCCTGGTAGATCAAGTCGATGGCCTGGCGGCTCTGCTCCTTAAGCTGGTCATCGATCTGAATGCTGCCAAGGCGGTCAATGGGCACCAATCCCAGGGTCCTTAGGAGGGCCACGGTCTTCGGCGCCAGGTGCATCCGCTGCACTCTGGCAAAGTGGTCTGAGCACACCACCCCGCCTAAGGAGATGGAGTAGTCAAAAGTCCCCTGCACCTTCCCGCAGACAAGGCAGCAGCTGAGCTCAGGCTTGACCCCATAGGCCTCCAGCAGCTGCAGCTGCACGATCTGCGTCAGGATTTCCGCGTCCTGGCCCGCCAGCAGGCGGTGAAAGGCCGTCAATACCAGCTGGTAGTACTTGCCCACCGGCTGGTATTCAACCGCCGCGTGGTCCAGCAGGTCAAAAATAAAAGAAGCGTAGGCATTGGCCAGCAGGTTGCCAAAGAGCTCGTCGTGCTGGACCAGGTCCTTGTAGGTTCTGAACTGGCTGATGCCCCGCCGCTTGGTCAAGATGGTAAAGCTGCCCTCCGTAAAAGGCAAGGCCACGCTGGCCAATTTGGACTTGGGCCGCAGCGCCCCCTTCAAGATGACGGTGACGGGGCCCAGTTCCTTGGTCAGGATCTTGGCCAGGAGGTCCGCTTCCTGGTATTTCTGTCTTTTGTAAATGATCCCGTGAACTTCCAGAAGTTCAAAGGCCATTGGCTACAGCTCCTTCTTGTCGTAGCCGATCGACTTCAAGAAGGCTGGGTCCTGGCGCCAGTTGTGGCGGACCTTGACCCAGAGCTGGAGGTTGACCTTTTCGCCCAGGAGGGCTTCAATCTCTTTTCTGGACTGGATGCCGATCTTCTTGATCATGCTCCCGCCCTGGCCGATGATGATCCGCTTCTGGCCCGGCTTTTCCACGTAGATGGTCGCCTCAATCTGCAGCTTGCCGTTGACCCGCTCGTTCATCTTTTCAACCCAGACCGCGGCTGAGTGCGGCACTTCCTGGCTGGTCAAGTGCAGGATCTGCTCCCGGATCATTTCCGCCACGACAAAGTATTCCGGCCGGTCGGTCACTTCATCAGAAGCGTAGTACTGCGGCCCTTCTGGCAGGTACTTGTTGATCGTTGCCAGCAGGTCGTCGACCCCGTTGCCCTGGCCGGCGGAAATTGGCAGGTATTCGGCAAAATTGCCCAAGGCCTGGTAAGAGTCAATGATTGGCAAGAGGTCGTTTGGGTGAACCTGGTCGATCTTGTTGACGACCAAAAAGACTGGCAGGTCCAGGTCCTTCAAAAGCCCAGCCACGTATTCCTCGCCCTTGCCGGCCTTCTTGGGCTCAACCATAAAGAGGACCAGGTCCACGTCCTTCAGGGAGGACAGGCTGGCCTTGTCCATGTATTCATCTAAGTCTGAGTGACTCTTAAAGATCCCTGGCGTGTCCACGAAGACGACTTGCATGTCGTCTGCTGAATAGATCCCGGAAATCTTGTTTCTGGTGGTTTGGGGCTTGTTTGAGGTAATGGCCACCTTCTGGCCCACCAGCCGGTTCATCAAAGTTGACTTGCCGACGTTTGGCCGGCCGATCAGGGCTACGAAGCCTGACTTGAAATTACTTGTTTGCGCCATCTTCTATATCCTTTTCTGTAAAATGATAGGGAATCAGTTCGTCGACCGTGTAGCGGACGAACTCCCCTTTGGTGTCGGTCAAAATGACCTCGCTCTCAGGAGCCATAAATTCGCTCATCACCTGCCGGCAGGCCCCGCAGGGCGAAATAGGCCGGTCGGTGTTGCCAATGATCAAGAGCCGCTCGATGGGGTCTGGCAGGCCCCCGTCGTTGACCCAGTTGAACATGGCCGTTCTTTCCGCGCAGTTGGTCAGGCCAAAAGAGCTGTTCTCAATATTGACCCCGGTATAGGTCTTCCCTGACTCAGTCATCAGGGCCGCGGCCACTTGAAAATGCGAGTAAGGACTGTAGGAATCCTTCAAGTGCTCCTTGGCCAGGGCAAACAGCCGGCTTTCTGCTTCATTCATCGACATTACTTGCCTCTCCCTTCGTCAAGCTGGTCAGGGTACAAAGGCAGGCCGTAGTCTTCCAGCACCTTGCCTTGAATGCCGAACATCTCCTTGGCCTCGTCAGGCTCGATGTGGTCATAGCCATTCAGGTGCAGGAAGCCGTGCACGATGGTGTAGCCGAATTCCCGGTCAAAGCCCGTCCCGTATTCCACGCTGTGGCGCTTGATGACGCTGGGGCACATGAACAAGTCGCCAATGTCTTCGACGAAGTCAGGGTCAGCTGCAAAAGCTGCCAGGTCCAGCCCTTCTTCTCCGTCTTCAATGGCAAAGGAGATGACGTCGGTTGGCCGGTCCTTGCCGCGGTAGTCGCGGTTGATCTGGTTGGACTTCTCCTCATCCACGAAATTGATGCTCATTTCCAGGGGATTGTCCTTCTTGATCTCCTGCTTGGCCAGCAAGAGCAGGTCCATGATCCACTTTTGCCAGTCGCGCTGGTCATCGTCCAAAAATCCAACTTCATCCGTGTAGCTTACTTCAATCGGGTCCATTGCCTAAAAATTCCCTTTCTCTTCATATGCCTTGATAATCTTTGCCACTACTGGGTGCCGGACCACGTCGCTGGCTGAGAACTCGACGAACTTGATCTGGTCGATCCCCTCCAGAATGTGCATGGCCGTGATCAAGCCGCTATGCACCTTGCCCGGCAGGTCGACCTGGGTCACGTCCCCGTTGACGACCATCTTGGAGTTGAAGCCCAGCCGGGTCAGAAACATCTTCATCTGGGCGTCGGTAGTGTTCTGGGCCTCGTCCAGGATGACGAAGGCCTCTTCCAAAGTCCGCCCTCTCATGTAGGCCAGCGGGGCGATTTCAATGACGCCGCGCTCAATCAAGCGGTCCGTGGTTCCTTGACCCAGGATGGCGTAGAGCGAGTCATAAATTGGCCGCAGGTAAGGGTCAACCTTCTCCTTCAGGTCCCCTGGCAGAAAGCCCAGCGATTCCCCGGCTTCAACTGCCGGCCGGGTCAGGATGATCTTGGAGACTTCTCCTTTCTTGAAGGCCGCGACCGCGCAGACTACGGCCAGGAAGGTCTTCCCAGTCCCAGCGGGCCCGATGCCAAAGACCACGTCGCTCTTCTGGATGGCCTCAACGTACTTCTTCTGGGTCATGTTCTTGACCCGGACTGGCCGCCCCTTGGCATCCCTGATCAAGATTTCCTTGTACAGGTCGCCAAAGTATTCCGTGGTCCCCTTGTCAGCCATCTTCATGGCGCTCACGACGTCAGCCGGCGTCAGGTTGATCCCGTTGGCGGCTACCTTGTCTAAGGCCTTTAAGACCCGCATGACGGTCTTTACCTGGTCTTCAGGGCCAGTCACCTTGATTTCCTGGCCCAAGTCATCCAAGGCAACCTCATAGCCGTCCTCGATCAGCTTCAGATTGCCGTCGTTGACCCCGACCAACTTTTGGATATTTTCGGCGTTTTGTGGTAAAAACTTCTCTTCCAAATACTGGACACTCCTTTTAAATGCGCAAGATAAAATTAGTCACATGAGCACCAAGTCTCTGCCTCAATTCTATCATTTAATCAGGAAAAACTGGAACTTTCTAGCTTCTTTTCGCCTTTTATTGCATGAAAAAAGCTCTCGCTTTGACACGAGAGCTTTAGTCGATTAATAATGTCTACGCTTGCGAGCAGCCTCAGATTTTAACTTTCTGCGAACGCTTGGCTTTTCGTAGAATTCACGCTTGCGGTATTCTTGCAAAGTACCACTTCTAGAAACGGAACGCTTGAAACGACGAAGAGCATCATCAATAGACTCGTTTTCGTGAACGATAGTCTTAGCCATGTGTGATCCCTCCTTCCATTTCTTGGCATTTCTGCCTAAACATTTATCTACATTATAGCAAAGATCAGCCCACCGTCAATAAGATTTCGCAACTTTTTTGAAAACTTGCCAAAAACGGCATTTTGTAATCGCTCTCTTTGAAAATTCGGTATAATAGAGGTGATCAAACGAACGTTTATTGCATGAAAAGAGGACGAAATATGACTGAAACTACTGCAAGCACAACTGAAAAAGCAGCTGAAGAAAAAGCTGCTCCTGAAATCAACATTATCATTATTTCAGACTCAGCCGGTGAAACTGCCTTCAACAACGCCCAAGCCGCTGCCGCCCAATTCCCAGAAGCCGCGATCAACTACCGCCGCTACCCCTTCATGACTGACAAGAAGAAGCTGGAGCACACTTTTGAAGAGATCGAGAAGTATCCTAACCTCTTGATCATCTACTCCATGGTCAGCGAAGACCTGCAATTGCCAATCATCAAGTTTGCCCGGGAGCACAAGGCCAGCTACGTGGACATCATGTCCCCGATCATGGAAGCAATTTCCCAGACCACTGGCCTGAAGCCAAGCGGCGTGGTCGGTGCCAAGCACCAGATGACCGACAAGTACTTCAACCGGATCTCAGCCATGGAATTCGCGGTCATGTACGACGACGGGAAGGACCCACGCGGCTTCTTGGAAGCAGACGTCGTCCTGCTGGGCGTTTCCAGAACCTCCAAGACCCCATTGTCTTTGCTCTTGGCCAACAAGGGCCTGAAGGTCGCCAACCTGCCACTGGTTCCTGAAACCCACATTCCAAAGGAAATCTACGAGATCGATCCGAAGAAGATCATTGGCTTAACCAACGACCCGAAGGTTCTGAACCGGATTCGCCGGCAAAGAATGATCAGCTACGGCATGGACCCAGACACCGCCTACTCCGACATGAGCTCCATCAACAAAGAGCTTGAGAGCGCCATGGCCCTTTACAAGAAGCTGGGCTGCATGGTCATCAACGTTGCCGACCGGTCAATCGAGGAAACGGCTGCCCTGATCATGGACCACTTGGGCTACGAAGATTAAGATAACCTAAAATGCTTATGCTTTAACAGAAAAAAAGCGTCATCTCCACTTCTGGAGATGGCGCTTTTTGTTATACATTATTTATCTTTATTCTTGAAAAGCCGCTCATCCATCTCAAAGACTTCGCCTGAAGCAGGATCAACCAAAATGAATGGTCCATCTTCATCTTCACCGACGTTCCCGTTTCCACCAAACACGTCAAAAACGTAGAAATTGTCCGCCCGGCGTCTGGCATAAGGCTTGTGAGAAACCCGTACTTTCCGGTGGCCATGCAAGTCAGCATATTCGCTGGCAATTGTGGTCGCCGTATCCAAGCTGAGGTAATTGCGACGGTCGCGACTGGAAGATTCTCTATTTGCCATTAACCTTTCACCCCAATAAAAATATACGTTAATTATAACTCAATCAGCATACTTTCACCTAATCATTTTTTAACAAATCGTCTTAGACGATTTCCTGCTCGCGGAAGCGGCCATAGATCCGCTGGACTTCCGTGACGCTCATGAAGGCATAAGGATCACAGTCCTGGACCGTCATGCGGATATCATACAGGTCATAGGTATCAATGATCGTCAGCAGGACGGTCTTCTCCACGTGCCCATAGGCCCCTTCCGCGTCGTGGAGGATCGTGATCCCCCGGTGCATCTTGGACTGAATCCCGTCAATAATGGCACTTGGGTGCTCGGTGACGATCATGACCTGCAGCTTATGGTGCTGGGTGTAGATCGCGTCGATCATCCGGCCGTTGATGAAGATGTTCAAGGCCGTGTAGAGGGCTCTGGACCAGTCAAACAGGAAGCCGGCAAAGATCACGATCACCATGTTGACGATGATGTTGAACTTACCATAGTTCATGCCCGTCTTCTTGCGGACCACGATGCCCAGGATATCCAAGCCACCGGTTGAGATCCCGTTCTTCAGGGCCAGGCCCGTCCCCATCCCGTTCACCACAGCACCAAAGATGGCACAAAGGATTGGGTCCAAGCTGATATGGGTCGGCTGGATGAATTTCATCATGACGGATGACATGAAAACCGTAAAAATCGTATAGCCGGTAAATTCCTTGCCAATTTTTACCCAAGCCAGGATAAACAAAGGAACGTTTAAGGCAAAGTACATGACTTCAGTTGGGATCGTGAACGGCATATAGCGTGAGGTCACGGTGTTGATGATCTGGGCAAAACCGGTAATCCCTGAGGAGTAGATGTGGCCGGGATGCCAGAAGAAGTTCAGGGCGACAGCCACCATGACTGAGTAAAGGACAGCCGCGCCGAGCTTGGCGACAAAGCTGTATTTGCGTGAAAAGCGATTCAGGTCTAGATCGTTCATTTTTCTGCTACCTTTCTTGACTACTTAAGCATTGTAATTGTAACAGAATCCAATTTTAGTAACATCAATTCTTCGATTTTTTTGGAAAAATATTCCCTTAAGTTCCACCTATTCTCATTATAATACTCATTTTTGCCTTCACCTACTTATAAGTCGTGGATGATTGGCAAAGCAAAAAGACCCTTGCGGGAAATCCCCACATGGGCCTTTTTAGACAGCAGCACTACTTGTTGCTGCGGATGTTGGTTTGACTGTTACTTTCAGAGCTTGCCACGCTTGAGTTGAACTCAGATTGTGCCTGAGAAACCGAAGTACTGAATGAAGTAGATGCGATCGCGCTTTGTTCAGCTTGAGTTGGGTCACTCATACTTGCAAGTTCAGATTGTGAAGCAAGGACTTCTTCAAGTTCAGATTGTGAAGTTGAAGCATTCGTGGATTGCGTGCTGGTGCTCGTTTCGTTAGAGTCGGCAACTGAAGCGTTGGCATTAGATTCTTGCCCGCTCGTCTGACTTTCGCTAGACGCAGCGTTTGACGTGCTTGCCACTGTATTGTTGCCTGCTGGAGTCGTACCCGTTGGCGTGGTGCCAGTTGGAGTAGTGCCAGTTGGAGTAGTACCAGTTGCCGTACCGTTGGTGCCAGCACCTGGAGTGGTACCGGCTGCCCCGTTTGCTGCGCCAGGAGCTGCAGCTGGAGTAGCGGCGTTTGCCGTTGGAGTTGTAGCATTAGCAGGTACGTTTGGAACTGCTGGAACACCACCAGCGTTAGGGATGTTGGCGGTTGGAACCGTTCCGATAGTTGGAACCGTGTTCCGGCTCATACTGTTGCTTGCAGAAGCACTTTCGCTCTCACTAGTTGATGCTGAAGTGCTGTTGCTGATTGACTCACTCTCGTATACGGAAAGGCTGGTAGATTCACTCGTGGATTCACTGGCTTCCGATGCACTAGCTGAAGTTGAGGCGCTCGGTGATTCGCTTGCAGCGGATTCACTAGTTGAAGCTGAGGCGCTTGCGGATTCACTTGCACTGGCTTCACTAGTTAAAATTGAGCTGCTTGCAGATTCGCTTGCACTGGTTTCACTAGTCGAAGTTGAGCTGATTGCGGATTCGCTTGCACTGACTTCACTAGTTGAAGCTGAGGTGCTCGGTGATTCGCTTGCACTGGTTTCACTAGTCGAAGCTGAGGCGCTCGTCGATTCACTTGCCACAGACTCACTAGTTGAAGCTGAGGTGCTCGGTGATTCGCTTGCACTGGTTTCACTAGTTGAAGCTGAAGTGATCGTTGATTCGCTCACACCAGATTCACTAGTCGAAGTTGAGCTGATTGCAGATTCACTTGCACTGGTTTCACTAGTTGAAGTTGAGGTGCTTGTCGATCCACTTGCAACTGACTCACTAGTTGAAGCTGAAGTGCTCGTCGATTCGCTTGTAGCAGACTCACTAGTTGAAGCTGAAGTGGTCGTTGATTCGCTCACACCAGATTCACTAGTCGAAGTTGAGCTGATTGCAGATTCACTTGCACTGGCTTCACTAGTTGAAGCTGAGACACTCGGCGATTCACTTACGCCGGACTCACTAGTTGAAGCTGATGCGCTTGCGGATTCGCTTGCACCAGATTCACTAGTTGAAGCTGAGACACTCGGCGATTCACTTGCGCCGGACTCACTAGTCGAAGTTGAGGCACTCGGCGATTCACTTGCAGCAGACTCACTTGCTGAAGTTGAAGTGCTTGTCGATTCGCTTACACCAGATTCACTAGTTGAAGTTGATGCGCTTGCGGATTCGCTTGCAACTGACTCACTAGTTGAAGCTGAGGTGCTCGGTGATTCGCTTGCACTGGTTTCACTAGTTGAAGCTGATGCGCTTGCGGATTCGCTTGCACCAGATTCACTAGTTGAAGCTGAGACACTCGGCGATTCACTTGCGCCGGACTCACTAGTCGAAGTTGAGGCACTCGGCGATTCACTTGCAGCAGACTCACTTGCTGAAGTTGAAGTGCTTGTCGATTCGCTTACACCAGATTCACTAGTTGAGGTTGAGCTGCTTGCAGATTCACTTGCCCCAGACTCACTAGTTGAGGTTGAGGCACTCGGTGATTCACTTGCAGCAGACTCACTAGCTGAAGTTGAGGTGCTTGCGGATTCACTTGCGCTGGACTCGCTAGTTGAAGCTGAGGTGCTCGTCGATTCACTTGCAGCAGACTCACTAGTTGAGGTTGAAGCGCTCGGTGATTCGCTTGCACTGGCTTCACTAGTTGAAGTTGAGCTGCTTGCGGATTCACTTGCCCCAGACTCACTAGTTGAGGTTGAAGCGCTCGGTGATTCGCTTGCACTGGCTTCACT